>JANNBI010000031.1:0-20877 GCA_031385345.1 Paracoccaceae bacterium
CAGTCGGGAATCACCGCCGTCGCGTCGATCTCGACCAGCCAGTCGGGGCGGGCAAGCGCGGTCACCACCACCCCGGTCGACACCGGATGCACGCCCCTGATGTATTCGCCCATCGTCCGATAGACCGCCTCGCGGTGGCGCACGTCGGTCAGATAGACCACGACTTTGACCAGATGCTGCATCTCGCCCCCGGCTTCCTCGATCAGCTGGCGGATGTTCTGCATCACTTTATGGGTCTGCTCGACCGGGTCATGGCTGTTGATGTTCTGCGCCGTGTCCAGATCCTGCGGACATTGCCCGCGCAGATACAGGGTGCGCCCGCCGCGCGTGGCCACGGCCTGACACAGGTCGTTGTCCAGCTTTTGTTCGGGATAGGTGTCTTTGGTGTTGAATTTGCGGTAGCGGATATGCGGATCGGCCATGACGACGCCCTTTGATGCGAAGGTTTGGCCGCATCTTCCCCCAAATCGCCGCCCTGCAACACCCGTGATTTGTGACCTGTGGGTTAGTCTGTGGCTACGTCGCCACCGCCTTAACCACAGCCTAATCACCGCTGCATGAAATCATGGTTCTGCGGCGGCAAGGGTTGGCTTAGACAAGTGTGATCGCTTCCCGGACAAAGGATTATGCCATGGCCGTTGAAACTGTTGAGACGCTGATCATCGGCGGGGGTCAGGCCGGGCTGGCGATGAGCGCGCAGTTAAGCGCGCGCGGCAAGCCGCATCTGGTGTTGGAGCGTCACCGCATCGCGGAACGCTGGCGGACCGAGCGTTGGGATTCATTGGTGGCCAATGGTCCGGCCTGGCATGACAAGTTTCCCATCCTCGACTTTGCCGATCTTGACCCCAACACCTTTGCCCCCAAAGATCGGATTGTGGCGTATTTTGAGGAGGTTGCGGCGCAGATCAAGGCCCCGGTCCGCTGCGGGGTCGAGGTGTCGTCGCTGGTGCAAAAGCCGGATGGCAGCGGGTTTCGGGCGGAAACCTCGGGCGGGGTGATCGAAGCGGTCAATGTGGTTTCCGCCACCGGGCCGTTTCAAAAACCGCTGATCCCGGCGGTCGTGCCGTCCGATGCGGGCATCATGCAGCTGCATTCCACCGCCTACCGCAATCCGGGCCAGCTGCCGGACGGGGCGGTGCTGGTGGTCGGGGCGGGCGCGTCAGGCTCGCAGATCGCGGATGAATTGTTGCGGGCGGGCAAGCGGGTCTATCTGTCGGTCGGCCCGCATGACCGCCCGCCACTGCGCTATCGCGGCAAGGATTTTTGCTGGTGGCTGGGGGTTCTGGGCCTGTGGGACGCCAAAACCCGCGCGCCGGGGATGGAGCATGTGACCATCGCGGTCAGCGGGGCCAATGGCGGCATGACGGTGGATTTCCGCGAATTCGCCGCGCGGGGCATGACGTTGCTGGGGCGGGCGGGGCCGTATCTGGACGGCGTGATGCAGATCGCGCCGGATCTGGCGCGCAGCATCGCGGGCGGGGATGCGAATTTCCTGTCCCTGCTGGACGCCGCCGATGCCTATGTCCGCCAGCATAACCTTGATCTGCCAGAGGAGCCTGCGGCCCGCCAGTTCATCGCCAATCCGCCCTGCATCACCAATCCGGTTGCGTCACTGGATCTGGCCAAGGAAGGCGTTACAGCGATCATCTGGGCCACCGGTTTTGCGCTGGATTTCGGCTGGTTGCAGGTGGACACCTTTGGCGACAAGGGCATTCCGCTGCATGACCGGGGGGTCACTGCGGTGCCGGGGTTGTACTTTCTTGGCCTGCCCTGGCTGTCGCGCCGCGCCTCTCCGTTCATCTGGTGGGTCTGGCATGATGCGGAATATCTAGCGGGTCACATCGCCGCGCGGGGCTGATCCGGTCAGGCGGCGGTCGGGGGGGCCGGTTCGGCGGCTTCGGACAGGGCCAGGGCATCGGCCTTCAACATCGCCTCAGCCTCGCTGCGTGCTTCGGCTTCGGTCAGGTTGCTGACGTTGAACCGCAGCGACAGAAGATAGCTGTCATCGGTCAAGGTCCGCTCCAGCGTGCCGCCCAATTGCTGCGCAAAGGCGGTCAGCAGCTGATCGCCCAGACCGGTGCTTTGGGTGCCCGCATCCGGGGTCTGGCTAAGGCCGGGAATATGCGCGCCGGTGGGAAGCGAGTTTTCAACCTCCATCCGGGCGGCGCGACCGGTTTCGCGCTTCAGGCGCACGGCGATTTGCGTTGGCTTGGCACCCGACGATCCGGCGTATTTCATCGCGTTGGTCATCGCTTCGGTGAGCAGCAGCGACAGGGGCACGGCCTGATCCGGGGTCAGATGCAGGTCTTCGACATCCATGGCCAGTTCGAACCGGCGTTCCAGACCGCTGCCAATATTGACGATCTGGCGCACGATGTCCTTGAACAACTCGTCCGCGCGCACATCGGCCAGACCGCTGGTCTGGTACAGGCCGCGGTGGATCGTGGCCAGACTCATGATCCGGTCATGCAAACCGCGCAACAGGACGCGGGCTTCGGGGGCGATGGCGGTGCGCATCTGGATATTCATGATGGAGGCGATCAGTTGCAGGTTGTTTTTGACCCGGTGATGCACCTCGCGCAGCAGAACCTCTTTCTGGTGGATCGTATCCTCCAGCTGCGCTTCGGAATGGATGATGGTGTCGGACATGCGGGCAAACGCCTCTCCGGCGTCGCTGATTTCGACCGGGGCTTCGGACAGGTCGATATTTTTCAGGCTGCGGTCGCCCCTCGCGAAGCGCTTGATCGATCCGGTCAGCAGCCGAACATGCCGCGACACCAACCATTCCGAGGCCAGCGCCGCCACTAGCATCCCCAGTGCCCACATGGTCAGCGGCGGCAAATAGCGCGCCAGCTCGGCGTTTTTCAACGCCCTTGGGCCGCCCTGATCCCAACTGGTCATCAGATAGACTGCGCCAGCCAGAATCGGGGCCACGGCGTAGCTGCGCGGTTGGCCGGCCTCGGAGATACCGGAAAAAACTGTCTGGGACTGGCCGACGAACCCGGCCAAGGAGCGCGCTTTTGGCAAAAGCGTCGCGCCATCTTCACCCGCGATATTGGTGGTCAGAACCGCGCCGGTGCCATCAAAGGTCCAGACCTGCAACAGCGCCAGCCCGGTACCCGTGCGCATCGTCAGGGCATCCAGCGCCAGAACCGACAGCGGCAAGGTCAGCTGAACCATGCCCGCCGGTTGACCATCGGGCCGGACCACGGGATGTGACACGCGCAGATCCAAGGGCGACAGCACGGCTCCCGCCGCCGTGATCTGGGCCGCATCGGCGGTCTGACAGGTGGTGGGGCCATCCAGCGGCACAAAGGCCAGTGTCACGTCAAACTCCAACTGCGCGGCTGCGCTGCGCATCAGGGCCACGCATTCCGACGCATCGCCCAGAACCGCCGGGGCGCTGGACAGGGCCGCCACCAGCCCCTGCGCCAAGCTGATCTTGCCCGCCGCCTGCGCCGCCGCCCCCGAGGTGGCGCCCAACAACGTCTCGGCGTCGCGGGATTGGACGGCCATTTGCAGGGTGCGGGTCTGGACGATGGAAATCACGCCCAGCGGCAGCAGAGCCACCGCCATGACCAGCGCGAAACGGGCGTTTATCGGCTCCCACATCCGGTAGCGGCGCTTGTCAACTTCGCCACGATCCCGGAACGGCATCAGGCGGCCTGCATGCCAGAGCGCCCGATCAAAGCCTGACTTGCCGTGTCTGCGGACGGCAAAACCCCCTCGCCTTCGGCCAGACCCATCAGTTCGGACAGGCGTTTGCGGGCGCGGTTGGTGCGGCTTTTCACGGTGCCAACGGCCACGCCGATCATCTCGGCGGCTTCTTCGCAGCTAAAGCCGGACGCGCCGACCAGAATAAGCACCTCGCGGTGTTCGGGGGTCAGTTGATCGAAGGCGCGTTGAAAATCGGCAAAGGCCAGTTTGCCATCGTGGTCGGGCTTCACAAACAGGCGCTGGGCATGGATGCCTTCGGGATCGGCCACTTCGCGGCGGCGTTTGCGAAGGCTGGAAAAGAAGGTGTTGCGCAGGATGGTGAACAGCCAGGCCTGAAGATTGGTGCCGACCATGAATTTGTCGATATGGGTCCAGGCCTTGACGATGGTGTCTTGCACCAGATCATCGGCGGCGCTGTGGTTGCGGGTCAGGCTGATGGCAAAGGCGCGCAGGGCTGGCAAGTAGTTGACCAGATCGTCCCGCGGATTAATCGGCGTCTCGTCTGGGGCCTTGTCCATGCTCATTGCTTTGCGCCACGCGCTTCGTCCTGTTTGCGCAACTGGTCAAGCAATTGCTTGAACCGGTCCGGAACAGCATCCGCCAGGGCATCGTCATAGACGCGCTTCAGGTTTTCATCGATCTGTTGCTTCAGCTTGGATCGGTCGGTATCTTTTGCCATCAGTTCATGCACTTTTCACTGCCCGCATCCATTTACACGGGAACCAAACGTCTGTCGCGGTGTTTGGTTCCCAGAATATCTTCGAGGAGACATAAATGCCTGCTGATGCCCAATCAGACCTTGCGGCCAATATAGGCGGCCACCTGCCCTATCTGCGCCGCTATGCGCGGGCCTTGACCGGCAGTCAGGAAAGTGGCGACCAGTTTGCTGCCGCAACGCTGGAAGCGGTGATCGAAGATCCGGACGTCTTGTCGGTGCATCCTGACACAAAAACCAGCCTGTTTCATGCCTTTCATCTGGTCTGGTCCAGCGCCGGTGCGCCTTTGGGTGAACCGGATTCCCGCTATTCTGCTGCCGCGCAGGGCCATATGGCGGCGCTGACCCCCGGCTCGCGTGAGGCTTTGTTGCTGCACACCATCGAAGGGTTCACCCAAGCCGAGATTGGCATCATTCTGGACGATGACCTTGACGGCGTAGCGACCCTGCTGGACCGCGCCGTGCAGGAAATGTCGGCATCCATCGCCGGGCGCGTGATGATCATCGAGGATGAGGCGATCATCGCCATGGATATCGCCGCCATCGTGCGGGAAATGGGCCATGAGGTCACCGGCATTTCCAGCACCAGAACCGAAGCACAGGCATCGGCGGCGCAGAAAAAGCCCGACCTGATTCTGGCGGATATCCAGTTGGCCGACAAATCCTCGGGCATTGATGCGGTCAATGACATCTGGGCGCGGTTCGGCAATATCCCGGTGGTGTTCATCACCGCCTTCCCCGAGCGGCTGTTGACCGGCACACGTCCCGAACCGGCATTTCTGATCACCAAACCCTATTCCGAGGATCAAGTCAGATCAGCCGTCAGTCAGGCGATGTTCTTTGGCAGCACAGAAATGGTGCAGGCCTAAGCCCGCGCGACACCCGCCCAAAGCCTGACCAGACCCCCCTATTCGGCGGGGGTCCGGGCAGAAACGATTTCCCCGTGAATTTCAGCCTCGGGCGTGGCGGGTTTGGCCTTGCGCGACAGCTTGCCGCGCAGCCAACGCCATTGGTCCTTGGACCGGCGTTTGATCACCGTTGGGGCGGTGATCATCACCGGCACCATGACCAGCGTCAGCAGGGTTGAAAACAACAGTCCCGACACCAGCGCCGCCGACAGATGGGTGAACCACGACCCCGACAGGCCGCCGACCACGATTTCGCGGCGGATAAAGTCGAACTCGATGTTCAACGCCATGGGGATCACGCCGCCCGCCGTCACGATGGCGGTCAGCAGCACCGGACGGATCCGCTGCGCCACGGTCAGCAGCATCGCCTTGACCGGTTCCACCCCGTCATCGCGGTTGTAGTGGTTGTAAGTGTCGATCAGCACGATGCCGTTCTTCACCACGATCCCGGTCAGGGCCACGATGCCAAGGCCGGTCATGATGGCAGAAAAGCTCATCCCGGTCACAACCATGCCCAAGAGCACGCCCGAGATTGACATGACCACCGTCGAAAGCGTGACCAGCACCTGATAGAAACTGTTGTATTCGATCAACAGGATCAAAAAGATCAGGAACATCGCGGCAGAGAACGCCTTGATGATGAAGGCGTTGGTTTCGTCGGTCTGTTCGGCCGCGCCACCAAAGACCACGGTCACATCGCCGGGCCAGGTTTGCGCATCGGTCCAGGCCTGCACCTGCGCCACTTTGTCGGCGGCTTGCAGGCCCGGTTCCAGGTTGGCGGCGACATCCATCGAATAGACGCCGTTCATCCGGGTGATGTTGCCGACCTTTGGTTCAACTGTCCGGGTGACAAAGTTCGACACCGGAATCAGACCGGCGCTGGTGACGATCCGCATCGAATCCAGCGCATCAAGGCTGCGCTGATCGACGGGCAGGCGCACGATGATGTCCAGCTCGTCGGTCGCATCCTCGGGGCGG
Organism: Paracoccaceae bacterium; assembly: GCA_031385345.1. GTDB lineage: Bacteria > Pseudomonadota > Alphaproteobacteria > Rhodobacterales > Rhodobacteraceae > CAIYZT01. The sequence continues at coordinate 6,319 of JANNBI010000031.1, forward strand.
TACGACCCGATGCGCACGCCGTCGGTGACAAGCTGCACATAGGGGCCAAGATCGCGGATCGACACGCCATATTTCGACGCCTCGGCCCGGTCAAACGCCAGTTTCCATTCGATGCCCGGCGCGGGTCGGCCATCTTCGATGTCAATCGCGCCGCCCAGATCGTTTTCGATAAAGCCGCGCAGTTTGGTGACCGACGGTGCCAGATCGGCCAGAACCGAGGATTCGACCCGCAGGTTGATCGCCTTGCCCGCGGGTGGGCCGCCTTCCATAGCGGCGATCTGGATTTCCAGACCGGAAATGCCTTTCACCCGCTCGCGGATTTCGGTGAAAATCTGCTCGGCAGGGCGGCGCTGCGACCATGGCTGCAACTGAAGCTGCATGTTTCCGATCGTATCTGGTGGAGAGCCTTCGCCACCACCAAAGCCCAGAACGACATCCTGAATGCCTTCGACCTGAAGGACTTGATCCTGCACTTCCAGCAGCATGTCGCGAATTTCAACTGGTGAGTAATTGCCACGGGTGACAACGCTGACCGTTCCGACTTCGGGTTCAGAGGCGGGAAACGCCTCCATCCCGGTGGGGTTCTGGATGTAGTAAAAGAAGGTAAAGCCGACGATGGCGAACCCGGCGCCAAGGGTCAGCAAGGGGCGGTTCATCAGCCGGGCCATGATCCGCACATAGATCCCGATCAGCCCGCGCACCTTTTTGGGGTCGAATTTGTCGGGGAACATCACGATCTCGGCCTCGGCCTGCGCCTTTGGGTCGTGTTCATGCTTGGCGATCAGCGCGCCGATCACCGGCATGAAGATCAGCGCCGAAATCAACGAGGCGAACATGACCACAATGACCACGATGGGCAGATAGGACATGAATTTGCCGATGATGCCGGGCCAGAACAGCAGGGGCACAAAGGCCCCCAATGTGGTGGCGGTGGCCGACACGACCGGCACGAACATCTTGCGCGCGGCCATGATGAAGGCCTCACGTCGTGGCACACCTTCGGCCAGTTTTCGTTCGGCATATTCGACCACGACGATCGGGTCATCGACCAGCACCCCCACCGCGATCACCATGCCGAACATGGTCATCATGTTGATGCTCATCCCCATGAAGTTGATCACAAGGAAGGCCATCATGAACGAGATGGGGATCGACATGCCGATCATGATCGCCGGACGCACGCCCAGCGCGCCGATGCACATGATCAGAACCAGCACCACGGCGGTCAGAACGGCGGCTTCAAGCGTGCGGTACAGGTTCTTTGTGCTGACCGACTGATCCAGCAGGAAGGAATGCCCAACGCCTTCGGGCCAATCCTTGACCACGGTCTCTGTGGCGGCGTGGATCTGGTCCGACACCTCGATGATATTGGTGCCCAGCCGCTTTTTCACATCGATCGTGATCGCCGGTGATCCGTTGACATAGGCATATTCCGTCGCATCCTTGAAGGTGCGCGTCACGCTGGCCACATCGCCAAAGGTAACCACGGTATCGCCCACGGTTTTCAGCGGCAAGTTGAACACATCGGCGGCAGAGTTGATCAGCCCCGGTACTTCCAGACTGAAAGCGCCCTTGCCATTGTCCAGCGTGCCACCGGCAACCATCATGTTGTTGCGCGCCAAAGCGTCAAACAATTCGCCGGCGGTCAGGCCGTAAGCTTCCAGATGCAACTGGTCAATGCGGACTTCCAGCACCTCGTCGCGGGTGCCCTTCACCTCGACCGATTGCACATCGGCGATGGTTTCCAGCACATCTTTCAACTCGTTCGCGCGGTTGATCAGGGTGCGTTCCGGCACATCGCCATAGATCGCCACCGACAGAACCGGCACATCGGTGAACGAGATTTCGTTGACGCTGGGCTCGTCCGCGTCGGCGGGCAGATCGTTGATCACGCCGTCCAGTTTGGCCCGGATATCACTAAGGGCCTGATCCTTGTCGGTATCGACCGAAAACTCCAGAAACACCGAGACATGGCCCTGACTGGCGGTCGTGGTGATATTTTCCAGACCGTCCACGTTGTCCAACCGATCCTCGACCGGTTTGCCCAACAGTTTTACCGCGTCGGTGGGCGAGATGCCGCTTTGGCTGACCGAGACATAGAAGAACGGAATGTCGATGGACGGAAAGCTTTCCTTCGGCATGGACTGATAGGCGCCAAAACCCCCGATCAGCAGAATGGCCATCACCGCGATGACGACCCGTGGCATCCGCAAGATGCTTTCGATGAAGTTTACCATGCGCGCGCCCTTTTTATTCTTCCTTGGTGGCGTCAACCAGTTGGCCCGCCGTCACATATTCCTGACCCAGAACGATGATGTCAGAGCTGGGCGGCAAACCCTGCACCCAAACGCCGTCGCGGGTGTCTTGCAGAATGGTGATTTCGTGAAAGACGACTTTGCCATCCTCGACCGTTTGAACGCCCAGCTTGCCATCGGAATCCAAGGTCATGATCGACTGCGGAAGCAGGTGGGCCGGGATCGTGCCCAGATTGACCGTCGCCTCGGCGGTCAGGCCGTCCTTGACCCGGCCAGCGGCATTGGCAAATTCGATTTCGATCGCAAAGCTGCGGGTGGCGGGGTCAGAGCTGACCGCGACATAAGTGACCTTGCCCTTGGCTGTCGCGCCGTTGATCGTGGTGATCTCGGCCTCTAGTCCCAGTTTGGCCAGATCGATCCGCGATTGCGGCACCGCGCCGACAAAGACCATCGGATCCATCTGCACGATGGACGCGCAGTCCCCGCCGGAATTCAGCATATCGCCGACCTCGGCCAGCGGGCGCTGGATGACGCCGGGAACCGTGGCGCGAATTTCGGTATGGCCCAGTTCGACCATCGCGTTTTCAAGCCCGACCGTCGCCGCCTCGTAATTCGCTTCGGCTGCGGACAGGGCCGCCGCAAACCCTTCGCCGCTGTTGGCCGAGGCCAGATCCTTGGCACGCATGGATTCGTTGGTTTTCAGATCGGCCCGCGCCTTGACCAGCGCCGCCGCCGCCTGCGCCACCGCCGCCTTGGCCTGATTGACGCCCGCCTGCCGCGTGCCATTGTCCAGGGTGCAGATCAGATCGCCCAAGTTAACGATCTGGCCTTCCTTGACCGCCATCGACACCACGGTGTCCGAGGTTTTGGCCACCGCCGTCACCGAGGCTTTGGCCGCCGTGTGCCCGCGCAAGGTGGCCGTCATCGGCATCGCCTGCACGGTGTAGGTCCGGGTGCGCACCGACCGCGCCGGGCCAGCCTCGGTCGTTAGCTCGGCGTTGCGATCCGCGATGGACAGCGATGGATCCGCGGCCCCTTCGACATGTTCCATCTCTTTGGCCACGCCAGACCCTTCGACGACCGAGGTCAGGACACCGCCATCCTCGCCCTCCAACGCCGCGACCACGGACTTTTCGCCTTCAATCGGGCCTTTGCCGCCCTGAACCAAAACCCCGGTCAACAACCAAGCACCCAATCCGGCGACAAGAATCAGCGCCAGCCCATAAGATTTCAATGCGCGCATGATGGGTGTCGGCTCCTGAAAGGGGATCGCTTCGTTGGATCACAGAGATCTGGGAAGAGAGATCGGGTCGTGGAAGGGGGCGAGTTCAAAAATTCGTGTTCAGTCGTGATAAAGTGGTACTTATTGTCGAAACCGCTGTTTGCGCAATCACATTACCGACTCACGGACGCAATTCCAGACAATCTGGACGGTGTTTACTGGTCGAACTTGGCCCAAACTGCCTTGTCGCCCATCTTTTCAACCATGCCGGCATGAGCGGCGGCCTCGGCCTTGGTGATGCGGTTAGGCAAAGGGGTGGCGCGGGGTTTTGGGCGCCATGCCGCCTCGGCCTCGGCGCCGTGGGCTTGCGATCCGCCTTGGCGGGGTGACGGTTCCATCACCAGATCGGGCTGACGACCGCCGATCAGTTCCAGATAAACCTCGGCCAGAATCTCGCTGTCCAGAAGCGCGCCATGCTTTTCGCGCTTGGAGTTGTCGACCCCAAAGCGACGGCACAGCGCATCCAATGACGCCGGGGAGCCGGGAAATTTCGCCCGCGCCATCGCCACGGTGTCCAGCGCCTGCGCCCAAGGCAGGGGTGGATGCCCGGCCTTCTGCAATTCAGCATTCAGGAATTTCATGTCAAAGGCGGCGTTGTGGATCACCAGCCGGTCCGTGCCGATAAAGGCCAGAAAGGCTGGCGCGCAAGCGGAAAAACGGGGTTTGTCGCGCAGAAAGTCATCGCCCAGACCATGCACTTCAAACGCGGCGGGCGGCATCGGGCGGTCGGGGTTCAGGTATTGGTGATAGGTGCGACCGGTGGGCATGTGGTTGATCAGCTCTATCGCGCCGATTTCAACGATGCGGTGCCCTTCAGCGGGTTCAAAGCCGGTGGTTTCGGTGTCCAGAACGATCTCACGCATGGGGGGGCCTTTTTTGGGCGATGTCCTGCAAGATCTGTCTCACGGCGGCGCGGGCAAAGTCCAGATCCGTCGTCTGAATCACCCAAGTGGCGCGGGCGCGTTTTTCGGCGTCGGGCATCTGGCGCGACAGGATCAGGTCAAGATCGGCGTCGGTCATGCCGCCGCGCGCCAGAACGCGAGCGCGCGCCACGGCTTCGGGGGCGGTCACAACCACGATCCCGTCACACAGCGCATCGGCCCCGGTTTCAAACAGCAACGGAACGTCCAGAACCACAACCGGCGCCGTGGCCTGCGCGACAAAAGCGGCGCGGTCGGCGGCCACCAGCGGGTGAACCTTGGCCTGCACCAGATCCAGAACCGACGCATCCGCGGCGATCTTGGCGCGCAGTCGGGCGCGCGACAGGGCGCCGTCCTGAATAACCTCGGGGAAGATCGCGCCCAGAACCGCCGTCGCGGCCCCACCGACCCCATACAGCCGATGCACGGTGGCATCCGCATCCCAGACCGGCACGCCAGCATCGGCAAACATCTGCGCCGTGGTCGATTTCCCCATCCCGATGGATCCGGTCAGGCCCAGAAGATAGGGTTTCACAGCCCCAGAACCGCGTCGCGAGTGGCCTGATTCACCTCGGGGCGCTTGCCGAACCAGCGTTCAAAGCCCGGCGCGGCCTGATGCAGCAACATGCCCAGCCCGTCGACAACGGTGCAACCTGCCGCCTCGGCTGCCAGCAGGAATGGCGTTTTCAGCGGCACATAGACCAGATCGGTGACCAGCATTCCCGGCCGCAGTGCATCCAGCGGCACGCGAAGATCTGGCTTCCCCTCCATCCCCAAGGACGTGGTGTTGACCACGGTGGCGCAGCCTTCGATCATATTGCCGGCCTGCACCCATTCATGGACCTGAATCTTGGCCCCGAAATCGGAGCGCAGGGCGTCTGCGCGCGGACGGGTGCGGTTGGCGATGCGGATTTCCGGCACCCCCACCTCGATCAGGGCGGCAACCACGGCGCGGGCCGCCCCCCCTGCCCCCAGAACCGCCGCAGGACCGGCCGCCGGGTTCCACTGTGGCGCGTGTTGGCGCAGGTTGGCAATAAAGCCCGCGCCATCGGTATTGTCGGCGTGGATCTTTCCGTCCTTGCGGAAAATCAGGGTGTTGGCCGCCCCGATCAGCGCCGCGCGGTCGGTGATCACATCGGCCAGCTTCAGCACCTGTTCCTTGTGCGGGATGGTCACGTTGATGCCAACAAAGCCCAGCCGAGGCAGCATTTTCAACGCTTCGGCCAGATCGGCGGGCGCGATATCCATCGGCACGTAATGCCCGCGGATCCCCAACCGCCGCAGCCAGAAGCCATGCATCAGCGGTGATTTGCTGTGCGCAACCGGGTGGCCGATGACGCCGGCAAGGGGGATACGGGGGTGATCTGTCATGTCTGAATAAAGCCTCTGAGCGAGAGATAGCCCAGCAGGGGCAGTAAGGGCAGTCCCAGTATGGTAAAATAATCGCCGGAAATCGCGCTGAACAGTCGCACGCCTTCCTCCTCCAGCTTGTATCCGCCGACCGAGGTGGACAGGCCGGGCCAGTTTCGCGCCAGATAGCCGTCAAGATAAGTGTCCGACACCGGGCGCATGGTCAGGGTCGCCTCGGCAATGTGGCGCCAGATCGGTTTGCCCGCATCATACAGCACCGCCGCCGACAGCAATTTATGCGAGTGGCCGCGCAGGGCGATGATCTGTTGCCGCGCCTCGGCAATGGTTTCGGGTTTGGACAGGATGTCGCCTTGAAATTCCAGCACCTGATCGCAGCCCAGCACCAGCGCCTCGGGGTGTTTGTCGGCCACGCGCGCGGCCTTCATCTCGGCCAGGGCATCCGCGATGTCGTGTGGCTTGGCGACTTCAGCTTGCAACGACTGACGGATCATCGCCTCATCCACGCGGGGGGCTATGGCCGTGACGTCCAGCCCCGCCGCCCGCAACAGCTGCGCGCGGATTTCAGAGCCAGAGGCAAGGATGATCGGTCGGTTCATGGCAAAAGGCCTGTGGATATTCAGGTTATGTTCTGGGGGGCGGATCGCCCGGATCTGACCCGAACCGGACCGCGACGGCCAAAACGCCGTGGTTCAGGCCAGATTGTCAAGTCGCCGGGCGTTTTGCCCACATGGGGACGGCGGGAAATCCGGGCTGTGGGCGGATGGGATTTGCGGGGGGCTGTGGGGGGAAATCCAAGGACGCGAATTATGGCAAGAGGTTGGGATCATTCGGATATTTCGGCACTGACCAAAGTTTTCGGGAAACACCCCCAGAGTTATCCCTTGTGGGCAGGTCTGTGGCCGGATCGCGAAATTCTGTTATCCACGGCCCCTACAACATCATCTATCTTTATATTACTTTCTTTCTTTAAGATGAAAAACACGAAGGACGGACGATGCAGGAGTTTCTGGCCAACTGGTATCCCTGGACGAAATCGCTGCATATCATCGCGGTGATCGCCTGGATGGCCGGGCTATTCTATCTGCCAAGGCTGTACGTGTATCACGTCGAACAGGTCGAAAAAGGCAGCCGCACCGATGCGATGTTTCAAACGATGGAGCGTCGGCTGCTGAAGGCGATCATGGGGCCAGCCAGCATCGCCACATGGCTGTTCGGGCTGGCATTGGTCTTCACCCCGGGGATCGTGGACTGGGGGCAGGTCTGGCCCTGGGCCAAGGCGCTGTCGGTGATCCTGATGACCGGGTTTCATCATTGGCTGGCGGTGAAGGCCAAGGGCTTTGTCGCCGGGACCAATGCGGTTACCGGTCGAAGCTACCGGATGATGAACGAAGTGCCGACGATTTTGCTGATCGTCATCGTGCTGTCGGTGGTGGTGAAGTTCTGAAGGCTTGACTCGCTGAGCGGCTCTGCTTAGGTGGCGCGATGTGCGAGGCCGTTCGGCTATACCCGCGCTTCCCGAATTTTGTTGATGCGGCACGTCCAAAGGGCGCGCGCCCCCGAGGATTTTCCATGACCGTTGAACAGTTGAACCTTGCCGAACTGAAGGCCAAGACGCCCGCCGAACTTTTGGCGATGGCCGAAGAATGGGACATTGAAAACGCGCCCAGCATGCGCAAGGGCGAGATGATGTTCTCGATCCTGAAGGAACATGCCGAGGACGGCTGGGAAATCGGCGGCGACGGCGTGCTGGAGGTGTTGCAGGACGGTTTCGGCTTTCTGCGGTCGCCCTCGGCCAATTACCTGCCCGGCCCGGATGATATTTACGTCGGACCTGAAATCCTGCGGCAGTTTTCCTTGCGCACCGGGGACACGATCGAAGGCACGATGGCCGCGCCGAAAGAGAATGAGAAGTATTTCTGCATGACCAAGGTCACGCGGATCAACTTTGACGATCCGGAAAAGGCCCGGCACAAGGTGCATTTCGACAACCTGACGCCGCTGTATCCCGATGAGCGGCTGAAGATGGAGGTTGAGGATCCGACGATCAAGGACCGCTCGGCCCGGATCATCGATCTGGTTTGCCCAATCGGCAAAGGCCAGCGCGGGCTGATCGTCGCCCCGCCGCGCACCGGCAAAACGGTCTTGTTGCAAAACATCGCCAATTCCATCGCGGTCAACCATCCCGAATGCTATCTGATCGTGCTGCTGATCGACGAGCGGCCCGAGGAAGTGACCGACATGCAGCGCACGGTGAAAGGGGAGGTTGTAGCCTCGACTTTCGACGAGCCGGCAACGCGGCACGTCGCGGTGGCGGAGATGGTGATCGAAAAGGCCAAGCGTCTGGTGGAACATAAGCGTGACGTGGTGATCCTGCTGGACAGCATCACGCGTCTGGGCCGGGCCTTCAACACGGTGGTGCCGTCGTCGGGCAAGGTTCTGACCGGCGGTGTGGACGCCAACGCCTTGCAGCGGCCAAAGCGGTTCTTTGGCGCGGCGCGGAATATCGAAGAAGGCGGCAGCCTGACCATCATCGCCACCGCGCTGATCGACACCGGCAGCCGCATGGACGAGGTGATCTTTGAAGAATTCAAAGGCACTGGCAACAGCGAGATTGTGCTGGACCGCAAGGTTGCAGACAAACGGGTGTTCCCGGCCCTCGACATCCAGAAATCCGGCACCCGAAAAGAGGAATTGCTGGTCAACAAGATCGATCTGGCCAAGGCCTATGTGCTGCGCCGGATCCTGAACCCGATGGGCACCACGGATGCGATCGAATTCCTGCTGACCAAGCTGAAGCAGACCAAAACCAATGCCGAGTTCTTTGAGTCGATGAACTCTTAACCACACCGGGGGCGTTTGGCTGCCATGGACACGATCTTTGCCTTGGCAAGCGCGAAGGGCAAGGCGGGCGTCGCCGTTGTACGTGTCTCGGGGTCCGGGGCCCTTGCGGCGGGGCGCGCGCTGTGCGGGACACTACCGGAACCGCGCCATGCCGCCCTGCGGGCCGTGCGTGGGGCGTCGGGGGTGCTGGATCAGGCGCTGGTTCTGACGTTTGCGCAGGGCCATTCCTTTACCGGTGAAGAGGTTGTGGAGCTGCATCTGCACGGGTCCATCGCGGTGGTGCGCGCGGTGGTGGACGAACTGGCCGCGATGCCGGGATTGCGCATGGCGGAACCGGGGGAATTTACCCGGAGGGCGCTGGAAAACGGCAATCTGGACCTGACCCAGGTCGAAGGTCTCGCCGATCTGATCGAGGCCGAAACCGAAGCGCAGCGGCGACAGGCGCAGCGGGTTTTGTCCGGGGCGATTGGGGCGCGAGCAGCAGGTTGGCGCAAAACCCTCGTGCGAATCGCCGCACTGATCGAGGCGACAATCGATTTTGCGGATGAAGACGTGCCGGTTGATGTGACGCCCGAAGTGATGAGTCTGATTGACCGGTTGGTAGCTGATCTGCGCCGCGAACTTGTGGCGGGCAAATCGGCGGAACGGGTGCGCATGGGGTTTGAGGTGGCGATCCTGGGTCAGCCGAATGTCGGAAAATCTACCCTTCTCAATGTCTTAGCGGGGCGAGAGGCGGCCATCACCTCGGAATTTGCCGGAACGACCAGGGATGTGATCGAGGTGCGGATGGATCTGTTCGGGCTGCCCGTGACTCTGTTGGACACGGCGGGGATTCGCGAAACCTCGGATCCGGTGGAACGGATGGGCATCGATCTGGCTCTGCGGCGGGCCGAAGTCGCCGATCTGCGGCTGTTTTTGGTTGGGCGGCCGGACGAGCCGCTGGTTTTGCCAGCCCAACCGGGTGATTTGCGGGTTCTTGCCAAGTCTGACCTGACCGATGCCACGGGCCATCTGGCGGTTTCCGGGGTCACCGGGGCTGGGATTGACCGGCTTTTGGCCGAAATCGCGCAAGAGTTGGGCAACCGATTGCCCATCGATGGCGTGGTGACGCGGCAACGGCATTTGACCGCGATGCAGACCGCAATCGAGGCTTTGGAAACCGCGCAGAGTGAGGTAAGACGCGGTCTTGGATTGGCTGAAATCGCCGCAGCCGATGTGCGGCGGGCGGTGGTGGCGATGGATGTTCTGGTCGGCAAGCTGGGGGTTGAAGATTTCCTGGGTGAGATCTTTGCCAGCTTTTGTATCGGGAAATGAGGGCGTTTCAAGTGAAACATTTTGACGTTGTGGTGATTGGTGGCGGGCATGCGGGCGCAGAGGCGGCAGCAGCCTCGGCACGGATGGGGGCGGCGACGGCGTTGGTGACGATGTCGGCGGCGACAATTGGCGTGATGTCCTGCAATCCGGCGATTGGCGGGTTGGGCAAGGGCCATCTGGTGCGGGAAATTGATGCGCTGGACGGAATCATGGGCCGCGCGGCGGATGAGGCGGGTATTCAATTTCGCCTGTTGAACCGGCGCAAGGGGCCGGCGGTTCAAGGGCCGCGTGCCCAGGCTGACCGCAAAGTCTACCGCCTTGCAGTGCAGCGTATGTTGGCGGAAACGCTGAATTTGTCGGTGGTTGAGGGCGAGGTTGTTGATTTGATAATGGCCGCCGACGGTGCGGTGGCGGGCTGTGTGCTGGCCGATGGGTCCGGGATAACGGCGCGCGCTGTTGTGCTGACGGCTGGAACATTTCTGAACGGAATCATACATATAGGCGATCAGCGGCGGACGGGTGGCCGGGTGGGTGACCCGGCGTCGCATCGTTTGGCGGATCGTCTGGCAGCGATGAACCTGCCGCGCGGGCGCCTGAAAACCGGCACTCCGCCCCGGCTGGATGGCCGCACCATTGACTGGACCAAGCTGGTCTCACAACCGGCCGACGCTGATCCGGTGCTGTTTTCCTTTCTGAACACCAAGCCGTTTTTGCGCCAGGTTGCCTGCGGGATAACCCATACAAATGAGCGCACGCATGACATCGTGCGCGCAAACCTGTCCCGATCCGCGATGTACGGCGGTCATATTGACGGTGTTGGCCCGCGCTACTGCCCGTCAATTGAGGATAAGGTCGTGCGTTTTGCCGACAAAACTTCGCATCAGGTCTATCTGGAGCCTGAGGGGCTGGATGACGACACGATCTATCCGAACGGCATCTCCTCGTCCTTGCCGGTGGAGGTTCAAGAGGCCTATGTGCGGTCGATTGTCGGGCTGGAAGCCGTCACGATTTTGCAGCCGGCCTACGCAATCGAGTACGATTTCTTCGATCCGCGGGGCCTGACGCCCGGTCTGGAACTGGTCGCCTGCAAAGGCCTGTATTTCGCCGGACAGATCAACGGCACCACGGGCTATGAGGAGGCCGCCGCGCAGGGGCTGGTTGCCGGTGCGAATGCGGCGGCGGCGGCGTTGGACCTGCCTGCGGTGCGGTTTGGTCGGGCCGACAGCTATATCGGGGTGATGCTGGACGATCTGATTTCGCGCGGGGTGTCGGAACCGTACCGGATGTTCACGTCGCGCGCGGAGTTTCGGCTGTCTTTGCGGGCGGATAACGCAGATCAGCGTCTGACCGGGATGGGAATTGACTGCGGGTTGGTGAAAGAAAGGCGGCGGGCGGCGTTTGGCAGTAAAATGGAGGCGCTGGCACATGGTAGGGCGCTGTTGGATGGACCTCGGTTTTCGCCAAAGGATCTGATGGCGGCTGGAATTCAGGTCAGTCTGGATGGCCAAAGGCGCACGGCCTATCAGGTGCTGTCGATCCCTGGAATCGGGTCGGCGGATATCGCGACTCTGGTGCCGCAGTTTTCGGAGGTTTCAGTGGGTATCCAGGCGCAACTCGCCTGTGACGCGCTGTATGCGCAGTACATTGACCGGCAGTCGGCGCAGGCGAGTGGGCTGTCCCGCGCGTTGACCCGCGAAATCCCTGCCGATTTCGATTACAGTCTGCTGTCCGGACTCTCCAACGAATTGACCACAAAGTTGGAACGTCTGCGCCCGGCAACGCTGGATCTTGCCGGACAAATCGAAGGGATGACACCTGCGGCGCTGACACTGATCCTTGCTCACTTAAAAAAGCGCGAGAAGATTGGGGCTGCAGTCGCATGACGGCGATCAGCAAGACCCTGCCAGACTGGCTGAATGTTTCACGTGAAACATTGGAGCGCCTTGGAGCGCTCGAATCTCTGGTTGTGAAATGGACGGCTGCGGTCAACCTGATTTCGAAGTCGTCAATTCCAGAAATTTGGCCGCGCCATATCCTTGATTCTGCACAGATTTCTGTCCTGAGTGATCCCACCCAAGGTGCTTGGGTGGATCTGGGGAGCGGTGCGGGTTTCCCGGCTTTGGTGTTGGCCATCATCGCGAAAGAGCGGTCCGGTGACGCCACTTTCACCCTGATCGAATCGGATTCCCGTAAATCGGCTTTCTTGATGCAGGCCATCCGCGCAATGGATCTTTCGGCAAATGTGATCGTCAAACGCATAGATGAGGTGCTGCCTTTGAACGCGGATATCCTGACAGCGCGCGCATTGGCGCCTCTCGACTCCTTGCTGGACCACGCCGCACGGCATTTGCGCCCGACGGGCCGTGCATTTTTTCCAAAAGGTGCTTCGTTTCAGGACGAAATCAACACCGCCCGTCAGCGGTGGAAGTTCCGCTGCACAGCCCATAAAAGCCTGACAGACCCGCTTTCTGCAATTTTAGAGGTTGATGGCATTGAACTTCACTGACCCGACCCGACCGACGCCTGCCAAAATTTTTGCCGTCTCCAACCAGAAGGGCGGCGTCGGAAAGACAACGACCGCGATTAACCTTGCGACCGGGCTGGTGGAGGCTGGGGCGCGGGTTCTTCTGGTCGATCTGGACCCGCAGGGCAATGCTTCTACCGGTTTGGGGATTACCCCGGATCAGCGCCGGCTGACCAGCTATGACGTGTTGCTGGACGATGCCCCGATGTCGGACGCCATTCTTGAAACGACGGTGCCGGGCCTGTTTGTCTGCCCGGCCAATGCCGATTTGTCTTCCGCCGATATGGAGCTTGTTTCCAACGAAAAGCGCAGCTTCTTGTTGCAGGATGCGCTGCGACAAACGGATATTGATCGCTTTCGCTTTGATTTCATCCTGATCGACTGCCCGCCCTCGCTGAACCTGCTGACGGTCAACGCGATGATTGCTGCCAATTCGGTTATCGTGCCGCTTCAGGCAGAGTTCTTCGCACTAGAGGGTCTGTCGCAACTGATGCTGACGATCCGTGAGATTCGCCAAACCGCCAACCCGGCGCTTCGCATCGAGGGCGTGCTGCTGACGATGTTTGATGGCCGAAATCGTCTTTGCCATCAGGTTGAGGCGGACGCCCGCGCCAATCTGGGGGATGTGGTGTTTCACACCGTGATCCCGCGCAATGTCCGCGTCAGTGAGGCGCCATCTTTTGCGATGTCGGTGTTGCATTACGACACAACTTCCAAAGGGGCAGAGGCCTATCGGGCGCTGACTGCCGAGATTCTCACCAGAAATCCGATTTCCGCTTCGAAGGAGTAGAGCATGGCAAAAACGCCGGAACGGCGCGGTTTGGGGCGGGGCCTGTCAGCCCTGATGTCCGATATTAACCTATCTGCCGAAGCTAGTCCTGCTGATGTGATGCGTCGCCCCGACCTTCGGGTGCCGATTGAGCGGGTTTTTCCCAACCCCAACCAGCCGCGCCGCGACTTCGAACCTGCGGCGCTGGAAACCTTGGCGGCTTCGATCCGTCAAAAAGGCGTGCTGCAGCCGCTGATCGTGCGGCCAAAGCCAGATGACCCGGAGCAGTTTGAAATTGTTGCCGGTGAGCGCCGGTGGCGGGCATCTCAGATGGCCGGTCTGCATGACATTCCGGTGCTGTTGCGCGACCTTGATGATGTCGAAGTCATTGAAATTGCGATCATAGAAAACATCCAGCGCGCCGATCTAAACGCGATTGAAGAAGCCCAGGGCTATCGTCAGTTGATGGATCGTTTTGGCCATACGCAGGAAAAAATCGCGGAGGCGCTGTCTCGCAGCCGCAGCCATATCGCGAATCTGTTGCGGCTTTTGAGCTTGCCAACGGACGTACAGGATTTGGTGCGTGGTGGCCAGCTTTCCGCCGGGCATGCACGGGCGCTTGTGACCAGCGAAGATCCGTCGCGGTTGGCGCAGATGGCCGTGGCGCGCGGGATGTCCGTGCGCGAGATGGAGAAATTGGCTAAGGGGGCCTTGGCCAAGAAGGCTGCCTCGCGTCCGCAAAGCGACAGCAAGGATGCGGACACGCGAGCCATTGAACAGGATCTGAGCGCGGGGTTAAAGTTGCCGGTGTCGATCACCCACACGATCGACGGCAGCGGTACGATGTCCGTGCGCTACTATAATCTTGATGATTTGGACATGCTGTGCCGCGCCTTGTCGATCGCGCGGCGGGATTATGTGCGGGATTAGATCAGCGCGCCCGCGAGATCGCGGATAATCGCGTTCAGAACCAGTCGACCCCCGGCTGTGGTGCGAATAATGTCACTAACTGGCAAGATCAGGCCCAATTCGGTCAGATCCTTCAGTTTTTGATTGGCGATGCGGTGATCGGTCAGGGCGTGCAGCCGCTGGATGCTAATCCCCTCTCTTGTGCGCAGACCCATCAGAATCATCTCTTCGGCCCAATCGCGCGGAGACAGCTCATCTTTGGCCGTACCGGATTGTCCCGCCTGAACCTGCGCCAGCCAGGCGCCCGGCGCACGGGGGGCGACAGTGGCAAAGCGGCGACCATTTTGGGTCAACCGCCCATGCGCGCCCGGCCC
>JANNBI010000123.1:0-1779 GCA_031385345.1 Paracoccaceae bacterium
CGGCGGGCTGTTGTCGGGCAAATACGGGCTGGCGTCCCCTTCGGCCGAGGCGGGACGGTTGACCTGGGACAAGGCCTATACCGCCCGTTATGCGCCCCCAGAAATGCACCGTGCTGCCGAGGGTCTGGCGCGACTGGCCGCCCTTTGGGGGCATCACCCGGCGACGTTGGCCGTAGCCTTTGTCATGGCGCATCCGACCCGCCCGACACCCCTGATTTCTGCCCGCGACACCGCACAACTGACACCGTCACTGGCAGCGCGGTCCCTGCGACTGACCGCTGATCAATACGCCCAAATCGCGGCCCTGTCGCTCACCCCTCCCCCCGCCACCGACCGTCTGGAAGAAGCATGACTGACGCAACAACTGCCGATTTTCTGATCATCGGGGGCGGAATTGCCGGCATTTCTGCCGCCGCGCGCCTGTCGCATCTGGGCCGCGTCACCCTGCTGGAGGCCGAGGATAGCCTGGCCCACCACGCCTCGGGCCGGTCGGCAGCGCTGTACGAACCTTATTACGGGTTGCAACCGGTGGTCGATCTGTCGCTGGCCTCGGGCGATCACTTGCGGGCGATGCCCGATCTGCTGACGCCGCGCGGCATGATGATCCTGGGCAAAGAGGATGAGGCTGCGCTTACAGCCGCCGAGGCAAAACTGTTTTCGCTGGACCAGATCTCGGTCGGTGAGGCCCGCCAGATCGTGCCGATCCTGAACCCGGATATGGTCAAACACGTCGCGATGGCCATGCATGCCTGGGACATTGACACCGATCTGCTGATCCAGTCCTTCGCGCGAGAGGCTAAGACCAATGGGGCCCAGATCCTGCCCAAATCCCGCGTCACGGCCATCGCACGCACCGTTGCGGGCTGGCAGGTCACCGTGGGTGGGGCGCAGTTTAGCGGCAAGCTGCTGATCAACGCGGCGGGCGCTTGGGTGGATGTGGTGGCCCAATTGGCCGGCGTGGCCCCTCTGGGCTTTCAACCTTTCCGCCGGTCAATGGCGCGCATCCCGGCCCCCGGTGGCCATGACCTGTCGAAATGGCCCATGCTATTTGGCGTGGGCGAAACGTGGTACGCCAAACCCGACGCTGGCGCGCTGATCGTCTCTCCGGCGGAAGAGCATCCGATGGACCCGCATGACGCTTGGGCCGACGACATGGTTTTGGCCGAGGGTCTGGCGCGTTATGAGGAAATGGTCACCGAACCGGTCACTAGGCTTATCTCCAACTGGGCGGGACTGCGCACCTTTTCGCCCGATCGGGTGCTGGTGATCGGCCCGGACGTTACCCATCCTGATTTCTTCTGGCTGGGGGGTCAGGGCGGTTATGGCTTTCAATCCTGCGCCGCTGCCAGCCAGCTGGTCGCGGATCTGATCGCAGGTCGCGCTCCATCCTTGTCCGCCGCCACGGTTGCCGCGCTGTCGCCCGCCCGGTTTTCCAAAGCCTGACGTGCCGCGCGCCCGAACCCGACCACCGCGCAGATCGGCAGTTTCCCCCACTGTCCGCAACGCGGCGGATGACTTTTGCACCCCATCCGGGCACCAATGGACGCAATGGAACACCTTGGTTTTCGCCCCGCCCTTTGCCTTGCCCTTGTCCTGATTGGCTGCGGGTCTGGTCCTGCCCGTCAGGCCGATGACCTGCCCCCGGTCCAGATCTTTGCCGAGAATTTCACCGAAACTGACCCGGCCAAGGATTGGTCCGGCCCGCGCCCCTCCAGCCATCCGGTGCACGGGATCGATGTCTCAACCTGGCAAGGCCAGATCGACTGGCCGACAGCACAG
>JANNBI010000138.1:0-2617 GCA_031385345.1 Paracoccaceae bacterium
GAAGGACCAATGCCATGGCTGACCTGAAAAAACTGTTGATCGACGGGATCTTGGTCGAGGTTGACCCCGCGATGACCATCATTCAGGCCGCCGAAGTGGCCGGGGTGGAAATTCCACGTTTTTGCTATCACGAACGTCTGACCATCGCTGGCAATTGCCGGATGTGTCTGGTTGAGGTTCAGGGCGGTCCGCCCAAACCAGCTGCCAGCTGTGCCATGCAGGTCCGCGACCTGCGCCCCGGTCCCAATGGGGAAGCGCCGGTTGTAAAGACCACCTCGCCCATGGTCAAAAAGGCCCGTGAGGGCGTGATGGAATTTCTTCTGATAAATCACCCCTTGGATTGCCCGATCTGCGATCAGGGCGGTGAATGTGACCTGCAAGATCAGGCCATGGCCTACGGTGTCGATTTCAGCCGCTACCGCGAGCCGAAACGCGCCTCTGAAGATCTGGATCTGGGGCCCTTGGTCGCCACCAAGATGACGCGCTGCATTTCCTGCACCCGATGCGTGCGCTTCACCACCGAAGTTGCCGGCATTCATCAGATGGGCCAAACCGGGCGCGGCGAGGATGCCGAGATCACCTCTTATCGGAACATGATTCTGGACAGCAATCGTCAGGGTAACATCATCGACCTGTGTCCGGTGGGCGCGCTGACCTCCAAACCCTATGCCTTCACCGCCCGCCCGTGGGAGCTGACCAAGACCGAAACCATCGACGTGATGGACGCTTTGGGCGCCAACATCCGCGTGGACACCAAGGGCCGCGAAGTGATGCGCATTCTGCCGCGCAATCATGACGGCGTGAACGAGGAATGGATTTCCGACAAGACCCGCTTTGTCTGGGACGGTCTGCGCCGGCAGCGTTTGGACACGCCCTACATCCGCGAAAACGGCAAACTGCGCAAAGCGACCTGGGCGGAGGCTTTGACCAAGGTCGCCACCGCGATGCAAGGCAAGAAGGTAGCGGCCTTGGTCGGTGACCTGGCCCCGGTCGAGGCGATTTATTCGCTGAAAACGCTGATCAGCGCCCTTGGTGGCCAGATCGAATGCCGCACCGACAATGCCCGTCTGCCGATTGGAAACCGTTCGGCCTACGTTGGCACCGCCACGATTGACGACATCGATTCCGCCAAGATGATCCAGTTGATCGGCACCAATCCTCGTCTGGAATCCCCGGTTCTGAACGCGCGCTTGCGCCGGGCCTGGTCCAAGGGTGCGCAGATTGGGCTGGTGGGCGAAGCCGTTGATCTGACATACGATTACGCTCATGTCGGCACCGACCGCGCCGCCTTGGAAAAGCTGTCCTCGACAGTGATTTCCGACGAAACCCGCGCCAAGCCGACCTTGGTGATCGTGGGGCAGGGTGCCATCAACGAGGCCGACGGCGACGCGGTTCTTGCCCATGCCATGAAGCTGGCCGAAAACTCCAACTCCAAACTTCTGATCCTGCACACCGCCGCGTCGCGCGTGGGCGCGATGGATGTGGGGGCCGTTACCGATGGCGGTCTGAAAGCCGCCACCGAAGGCGCCGAGGTGATCTATAATCTTGGCGCGGACGAGGTCGATATCGCAGCCGGCCCCTTCGTGATCTATCAAGGCAGCCACGGCGATCGCGGCGCCTCGCGCGCCGATGTGATCCTGCCGGCCGCCGCCTATACCGAAGAAAACGGTCTATTCGTCAACACCGAAGGCCGCCCGCAACTGGCGATGCGTGCTGGGTTCGCGCCGGGTGAGGCCAAGGAAAACTGGGCTATCCTGCGCGCTTTGTCCGCCGAACTTGGGGCCACTTTGCCTTGGGACAGCCTTGCACAGCTGCGCCGCGCCCTGATTGCCGCCCATCCGCATCTGGGCGACGTCGATCAGGTTCCGGTCAACGACTGGCAACCACTGGACCTGCGTCCGATGGGGGCCGCCACCTTCCGCCCGGCAATCCGCGAGTACTACCTTTCCAACCCCATCGCCCGCGCGTCAAAAGTGATGGGCGAATTGCAGGCCCTGGCCAAATCGCGGGCGACCACCGCCATGGCAGCGGAATAGCTGATGACCGGCAAAGGTCCGATCATCGCCAGCCTTGGGATCGCCTGCGCGGTCCTGACGGGCTGTGCGGCGTCGGACCCGGTCGCAGATGCGGATTTTGCGCCGCAGTACAACGGCATCGAGACCCTGCTTCTTGACGGCGATCTGGTCAGTTTTCGCGTCGAAATGACCGGTGCGCGCGATAACGAGGATGTGGCAGCTTATGGTCGTTGCGCCGCCGCGCAATATGCGTTGATCCGGGGCTTTGGATTTGCGCGACATGTGCGCACGAATGTCGATAATCAGGGTGGAATTTGGCGCGGGGATGCGGTTTACACCATCTCAGCAGCTTTGCCTGACGGATTGAAAACGATTGACGCCGAGGTGACGGTGCGCGACTGCGGCGCGCAGGGAATACCGACGGTGTAATACCAAAATGACCGGCCCCACGGGCAAAGGTCAACGACCAAAGGACGAGGGAACATGGCTGAGTTTTTGCAAACAGGTTTCGGGGTTGCGCTGCTGATCGCCGCGCAAAGCCTGATGATCATCGCTTTCGTGATGATCAGCCTTCTGTTCCTTGTTTACGGCGACCGCAAGAT
>JANNBI010000144.1:0-1530 GCA_031385345.1 Paracoccaceae bacterium
CGCTCCATCAAGCGTGACATCGTGGCATCCGAAATCACGCCTTTCCGAATGCTCGGAAATATGAAGCCACCCCGGGCGAGGCGGCGGGCTTGCTCCAACACTGCAAGCGCTTCGGTGGACAGCGGCACGCGATAATCTGCCGTGGCGTCCTTTCGGCCTTTCATACTCTCGCCGGGGATGGTCCAAACATTGCCGTCAATCTGGGCCTCGGTCATAAATCGCAGCGGCCCGGAACGAACACCCGTCAAGATGAGGAGACGCAATGCGAGGTGAGTCACAGTTCCGTCAGCTAAACTCGCATAGAAGGCTGGCACCTCACGCCAATTCAGTGCGGGCACATTCTTCGATTTGTGGCGTTGCCTCCCCAGAAGGGCCGCCGCCTTTTCTGTTGCCTGCAAATCCACGTCCAAGCCAAGCGCCGCACCGTGTTTCAGGCAAATGGCGAGGCGGTTCATGGCTTTGCGCGCCGTCTCAGCTTTCGTGTGCCAAATCGGTTGCAGAACGTCGCGAATATCGTTTTGATCAATGTCGGCAACCGGCACCTTGCCCAGCTTGGGCAGGATATGCAGCTGCAAAGGGCTAAACCAACGGCCCGCTATGCCATCTCCCTTCAACTCAGCCTTGCGGCTTTCAAAGGCATCAAGTGCCACGTCGTTCAACACATGCAGGTTGCGGGCGGCTTCACGACGCTCCTTTTCCCTCTCTTTGATCGGGTCTTGATTGGCGCGCACTTTGGCGCGCCACTTTTCGGCCGACTCGCGGGCTTCCTTGAGCGGCACCACAGTCGTAGAGCCAAGACCCATCTCCCGCCGCCGCCCGTGAACAGTGACGCGTAACACCCATTGCCCGCCGCCATCCTCGCGCTTCACCAGCCATAGCCCGCCGCCATCGGAATACTTACCAGGGCCACAGGTACGAACCTTTGGCGCGTTCAGCTTGTTCAGCGCACGGGTCATTCTCAATCCACTTCTGTATCCACCTCCAGATATAGTATGGAGTGAAGTCGGATGATAGCGGATAGGTGGCGCTGATAGTGGAATATTCTTTTATTTCTTGGCTTTGCGCTCTCGCTGAAACGGCTTGAAAGGGCGTGATGCCTAGATATAGGATATTTCAATGCCCTTCAGCGGCACCAGTTTACTTGGTACTTTCCATAGATATC
Source organism: Paracoccaceae bacterium (assembly GCA_031385345.1). Classification (GTDB taxonomy): domain Bacteria; phylum Pseudomonadota; class Alphaproteobacteria; order Rhodobacterales; family Rhodobacteraceae; genus CAIYZT01. The sequence continues at coordinate 1,163 of JANNBI010000144.1, forward strand.
AGATGTTTGCGGTTTTGTGGGGGGTCAGACCCTTCCAACTGGTCGGCTAGGTTTGCGCGCCGGGGGATTATTTGCCCGTTGTGGTGCAGGAAATTTGTCGGGCGGCGGCCCGGGGCCGCGCAGCGCGGCCTTCAACTCTTCGCGCATGGTGGCGGAATTCAGCGCCGGCTTGTTCAGGATTGTGCAGCATCAAGCGCGTCCTGGATCACGTGGTCCCATGCGCCGCTGATTGCTGGGGAGGTGAGAGGCACCTCGTACCCGACGTTGGCTTTCTTGGCGTCAATCCGGGCGTCGGGGGCGGGGGCAGCACCTCGCGGTCAGAATTGGCGTTGCCTTGCACCCGTTCATTTGCTGCACGCCGCCCGCCA
>JANNBI010000168.1:0-12816 GCA_031385345.1 Paracoccaceae bacterium
ATGCAGCGTCACCTGAACGCCGTTGCCCGCCATCACCGCCCGGCAAACCCGCGAATCGGTGACCGATCCCAACACCGGCACCAAAGCGATGTCATTGGCGCGGGGATCTTCGCGCAATTCGCGGTCGATGGCATACAGCGCCGCCTCGCTGATTTCCATCAGCACGATACGCGCGGGGGCATGTTCGATCAGCTGACGGCAAATCTCGGATCCGATGGACCCGCCGGCCCCGGTCACCAGAATGACCTTGTCCTTATAGGCATCCGACCCTTCGGGCAGCATCGTTTCAATCTGTTTGCGGCCAAGCAGCTTGCCCGGCAGGATCGGCGCCAGCGTTTCCACAATCGCCTCGGTCCCGGCCAGTTGCGCAAAGGACGGCACGGCAAAAACATCAATCCCCAAAGCCTGCAACCGCCGGGCAATCTGCGATTGCTTGGGCGCGGAAATGGACGGCATGGCCAGAAGGACGCGGTCGATATCGCGGTTCTTGGCAAGCACGGCAATGCGGTCGGGCGAATAGACCCGCAGGCCCGCGATGGTCAGCGATTGCAAGACCTTGCTGTCATCGACAAAGGCAATCGGCACGATGCTGTCATGCGATTTCAACGCGGCGGCCAACTGCATTCCGGTGGTGCCGGCGCCATAGATCAACACCCGGCAGCGCGGCTGAGAGGATCGTAGCACCCACAACAAGGCGCGCAGCATCAGCGCCCGCGACCCGACAGAGGTCAGGAAAAAGATCAACCCGAACAGGATCACGGCAACCGGCAACAAGGTATATCCGGTGATGCCGCCAAAGACATACAACGACGCCGCCAACAGCGCCGCCCCTGCCCCGGTCATCAGGATGGCCTGGGATTCGTAGGATTTCAGCTTGATCTTGGGAATGCCCAGCGCGGTGGAAAACAGCGCCGCGGCGCAGGCCAGAAACGGAAACAGCGGCCAGACCTGCCGCGCGGCCGACAGCGGCGTCAGATCATTGTACAAGACCGCGATCGACAGCAGCAGCGACAGGGGCGCCAGCGCCACATCAACCCCCAGAAACACCAGCCTTTTCAGGCGGCGGGACATTCCGGCAAAAAGGGTAAGAATGCGGCCCGTGGCGCGTTTCATCATGTCCCAAACGTCAAGCGTACAAGGCCTTTTACGACCTGTTGTGCCAATTTCAGCATCAATTACAGGTGAGTATAGTCAGCGCGGAGTTGCGAAACAATGCCAGCGGCGGCGATCAGCGGATCAACCGCGTGGCGCGCAGGAAGGTCTTGGTCATGATGGCCACGTCAAAGCAGATAGAGCTATGTTTTTGATAGATAAGATCGATCCGCGCCTTGGCCGGAACACAGCGTTCGGAATAGACACGGTCTGTTTCAGCGGCTGACATACAGTGCGCCAAAAGCCGCTCTTCGTGCCGGTGATAGGTGATTGTTGCCAGTCCGGTGATTCCCGGCCGGGATTTCAACACCTCGGCATAGATCTGCGGGAAACGTTCGACATAAAGGCGCAGTGGAGGGCGAGGGCCGACAAAGCTCATATCCCCGCGCAGGACGTTCCACAGCTGCGGGATTTCATCAGCGCGGGTCTTGCGCAGGATGCGCCCCATCGGCGTGATCCGCGCGGTCTTATCGCCGCCCGACACCCCGGCATTCTGCGTCACGACGGTCATGGTGCGCAGTTTCCACAGGTTGAAGGGACGGTTCGGCGCGCGCATCCGTTCCGCGACATAGAACACCGGGCGGCCCTCCTTGATCAGCAGGTAAAGCAGCAAAACCAGAAACGGCAGCAGGATAAAGGCGCCCAGAATGAACACCGCACCAAGGTCATAGATGCGTTTGGGCAGCGTCATGGCCAGACCCCGTTCAGCCCGGACAGATCGGCCCACAGGTCGGCGGCAAAGGCTGCGGGCAGGGGGAACAAGGTGGTCAAAAGGGTCACATCAACCTCCACCAAAGGCACAGTTCCGACCCTGCACGGCCCGAAACGCCAGGGTTTCCCGGATACAGTCAAAAGATCAGCCATGGCAACCGCGCCGGGCTGCGCAAGGTTCAAGATCGGCGGAAGCGGCGCTGCGCTGGCGATCCGGCCCAGCAACCCGCCCAGAACCCGCGTCAACATCTGCGGGCCGATGTAGGACACAGCGGTCCGCCGGTCTGACCCGCGACGGGATCCAGCACCACATCCTGCCCCGCACCGCCCAGCAAGGCATCTGCCCCGGCCAGATTGGCCAATCGCAGGATCGTCAGGCGCGGACCAAGCCCGTCTGCCAAAAGATTTTCCGCCAGAAGCTTCGCACGGCCATAGTCGTTTTGCGGCGCGGGGGGCCGGGTTTCGGGGATCGCCCCCGCCTCGGGCGCGTAAACTGCGACGGTGGACATAAACACCACATGGTCGAAAGGCTGCTGGCGGTCAGCGGTCAGAACCGACTGCGCCATGTCCAGATTGTCGGAAAGTGCGCCGGACTGCCCGCGCCCCGGCAGCGCCCCGGCCAGATGCAGCAAAATTCCGCCTTTTGGCAGGTCAATGACCGCACCCTGCACCATGTCCCAGCCAAGCACCCCCTGCCCTGCCTGCCGCGCCGTCCAAACCGTTGAAAACGCAGCGAAGTCGTCCGTGTTTTCCGCCAGCCGCAGCAGGCGGCCAAGGCGGCCCTGCGCACCGGTCACGATCAGGGGCTGTTTGTGCTTCACCAGATATCCCCAAGCCTTTGTGGTCGTTTCGGACATTCCGGTTGACCCCGCAAGGCCGCAAAGTATGTTCGCGCGTATGTTTCTGTCCAGCAAAGTGCCGGGCGGACGGAGTCTTTTTATGGTTCGGCTGCCCTTGGCCTTTGGCCTTGCCCTTCTTTCCCTGTCGCTTCAGGCCTGTACCCTGCCGCAAGGCGCGGGGCTGGCCAGTCAGGTTCTGGCAGGTGCCGAGGAACCGGACGCGGATTTTGCCGTGCGGTTTGTCACCTCGGACACGCTGGATGTGATCAAGTCCTGGCCCGCAGTCGCGGATCCCAACGCGCTGAACGGCTGGATCGGACGCAAGGGCGGCGGGGCAGGATCGCAGATCGAAGCGGGCGACGTGATCAACCTGTCGGTATGGAGCAACGAGGAAAACTCCTTGCTGACGACGCCCGGTCAGCGGCAAATCGGCTTTCCGCCGCTGACGGTCAGCCCGGATGGCACGATCTTTCTGCCCTATGCCGACAAGGTCTATGTCGCCAAGATGTCGCCAGAACAGGCGCGCGAAGCGGTTCAGGAAGGGCTGGCCAAAGTCCTGCCTTCGGCCCAAGTGCAGTTAAGCGTCGAATCCGGACGCCGCAACGAGGTGGAGCTGATTTCCGGCGCGGCCCGGCCGGGGCCCTATCCGCTGCCCGACAACAACTATTCCATCCTTAGCCTGATCGCGCTTGGCGGCGGTGTGGCGCCGGGGCTGAACAACCCGCAGGTGCGGCTGTCGCGCGACGGCAAGCTGTACGGCATCTCGATGGAGCGGCTATTGGCCGATCCCGGTTTGGACACCACCCTGCGCGGCGGTGACAAAGTCTATCTGGACGATGAAAAGCGATATTTCCTGTCGCTGGGTGCGGCGGGCAACGAATCGCAACATCCCTTTGAACAAAGCAGCGTCAGCGCCCTGGATGCGATGTCGCTGATCGGCGGGTTGAACGACAACACCGCCAACCCCAAGGGCATCCTGATCCTGCGCGAATATGCGCCGGGTGCGGTGCGCGCCGATGGCGCCGGACCAGAGCGTGACCGCATGATCTTTGCCTTTGATGTGACCACGGCGGACGGCCTGTTCAGCGCCGGGGATTTCACCATCCAGCATCAGGATCTGGTGCTGGTCACCGAAAGCCCGATTGTGACGGCCCGCAGCGCGATCACGCTGTTCGCCTCGGCTTTGGGGTTGTACCGGACCGGCAGCAATCTGTAGCCGCTGCGACGGTTACGCCGTTGGGTCGGACAACACCGCGCGTTGCATCGCCATGCGCACCGGCACATTGGGCAGCCCCGCCCCACGATAGCCGTCCTGCCGTTGCACCACCTCTATCGTGACGCGCAGACCCTGCGGTTTGGCAAAGAAATGGTACATGCGGCCGTTCTGATCTTCGTCATACAGAATCCCATGCGCCTGCATCCGGGTCAGGATTTCGGGCGGCAAATCCAGACGTGCGGCAAGGTCGGGATAGTAATTCTCGGGCACGATCAGGGGTTGCACGCCGGATTGGGCTAAAGCCTGCGCCACGGCAAAGATGTCGTCGGTTTCAAAGGCGATATGCTGCACCCCCATGCCGCCGGGCTGTTCCACCGCGCCTGACACCGGATTTGTCACCACGCCCTGCGACGCCAGCGAGGTCAGGCCGATCCGCACCGCCTGATCGGGGGTTTTCATCATCTGGCTTTTGACCACCCAGCCCTGATCGGCCACCACCATCGGCGTGGTCGATTCCATGCCGAACACCGCGCGATACTGCAGCACCGCCGACATGATCTCGGGGTAGCTTTTGGTGAAGGACACCAGATCTATCCGACTAAGCAAGGGCTTGCCCGGACGGTCTATCCCTTCAAACTCGCGCTGCCAGATGGCGGGCATGGTGTCGGGATCCACCAGATACAGCAGCGACCCGCCGGAATTGGGGATTGACGGCATGCCATGCGGTTCCAGAACCTGCGTCGGATAGTCCAGCAAATCCGACCGCCGCGCCACCTGCGCCGCATTCGGCACCATCAGTCCGACCGCACAGACCGAGGGGCCATGCAGCGCGCGATACTCGTCGGCAAAGCCGCCCGACTGCCGGTTGATCACCAGATGAATCGGGCCTTGGACATACAGATCCACGGCCTTGGTCCGGTGGCGGCCGGTGTGGACAAATCCCAACGCCACCAACAGCTTGGCCAATTGCGCGGCCTCGGCATCGGTCACGGCGAATTCCAGAAAGGCAACGCTTTGCGGTGGGGTGACCGGGGGCAGTTCCGACCGCGCCGCATCCTCGGCCCGGCACCCCAGATAGATCAGGGACCGATACCCATCCCGCGCCGACGCCAATTCCGAGCGCGAGCGGAACAAGTCGCTGAAAATCTCAAGGCTTAGGGGACCGTCATAGCCCGTCATTGCCACCGCATCCATAAAATCCCGCAACGGGAAGTCGCCTTGACCGGGATAGCAGCGGTAATTGCGCGACCATGACAGATGATCCATCGACAACAGCGGCGCATCCGCGACCTGCACCAGAAAGATCCGGTCGCCGGGGATCTGCGGAATGGCCTTGGAATCGAGGCCCCGCGAAAAGATGTGGAACGTGTCCAACGTCAGCCCGACATTGGGGTGGTTGGCGCGGCGCACCACCTCCCAGGCGTCGCGGTAATCAAACACATGATTGCCCCAGCTTAGCGCCTCATAGGCGACGCGCATCCCGCGCTTGGCAGCCCGGTCGCCCAGTTCGATAAAATCATCCACCGCGCGGTTCAACCCGCCCAGCGATAAGGGCGAGGCGTTGGAGCAGACCATCAACAGATCGCAGCCCAGTTCCTGCGTCAGATCCAGCTTCGCCTCGGCCCGGTCAAAGGTGCGGGCGCGGTGACTGGCGGGCATGCCTTCGAAATCGCGAAACGGCTGATAAGTGACGACCGACAGGCCGTGATCTTCGATCAGGTTGCGCACGTCGCGCACCGATCCGTCGTGCAGAATCAAATCGTTTTCAAAGATCTCAATCCCGCGAAATCCGGCTGCCGCAACTGCCGCGATTTTCTGCCGAAGAGTGCCGGACAAACAAACCGTTGAAATTGAATACAGCAATAACGCCTCCTAAGGCAGCGAGGAGCCAACAGCTTAAAACAAACGCCGGAATCGCCCTTTGAGCGGTGACGACTGAAACCATGAACGCTTTGGTTAACGCGCGGTCAAGATCTTTGCTAGATGGAGTACGGGGCGAAACTACGGCAATTGGGCGCTGTTTCTAAGGATTTTAGCCAACTGTGCTAAGCACGCCTTCGGTTTTCGCTACTGGGGACCATCCGGGCTGGCAAAAACGCGACAGGATAAAGGCGAGACCGGTCGATGCGGGCCAAGCGAACCCCAGTCCAATTCCAGCACGATCTGCGGGCGGCCCTAGTCGTCGCTTTCCATCCGCAGGCGCAATTCGCGCAGAACCGGCAGGACGGCGCGCACTTTGTCGGCGCCCAGGGCGGTTACGGCATCTGCGATGATCGGCGCGACCGAGGCGACCGCCGCATCCCTTGCCGCGCGCCCCGAAGGCGAAATCGCCACGAACTTTTGCCGGGCATCGTCCCAGTCGGGGCGGATATGCACATGCCCCGCCCATTCCAGTTTCGCCAGAGTGTTGGTCATCGCCCCCCGCGTGACGTGAAAGGCGCGGGCGAGCTGGGCGGGCGTGCGTTCCTCGGCAATCCGGGCCAGATGGTTCAGCACCGAAAAATGCGACAGCTGCATCCCGCGTGGCAGCGCCTTGGAGATGCGGTTGCGGGCCAGCTGATCCGCCATGAACAACTCTCCGAACAAAGACACGGCAAGGTCATCGGTGCGCTCACTCATGGCCCGTCAAACGCCCGGTCGTGCAGAAGGGACGGGATGCGGGCACGGGCCTGCGCCACCTGGGACAGGTCCAGATCGACCAAGGTGACGCCCGGTTCGGTGCCTGCATCCGCCAGGATTTCGCCCCAGGGCGCGATGGCAAGGGAATGGCCGTGGGTACGGCGACCCTTGCCCGCGGTTTCAGGGTGAAAGCAGGTCTGGGCCGGGGCCAACACGAAACAGCCGGTTTCAATCGCGCGGGCGCGCAGCAGTGTTTCCCAATGCGCCTGCCCGGTCAGGTGATTGAAGGCCGCAGGCACGGTCAGGATCTGCGCGCCGGACTGGGCAAGGCGGCGGTACAGATGGGGAAAGCGGATGTCGTAGCAGACGGTCAAGCCAATCTTTGCAAAGCCCGCGTCGGCCAGAACGGCGGTGCTGCCGGGGCGATAGGCAGCGGATTCGCGGTACACCTCGGTCTCGGACACGTTGACGTCGAACATGTGGATCTTGTCATAGCGGGCGGCGATCTGGCCGGTGGGCGTGATCAGGAGGGACCGGTTGGCGAAACGTCCGTCAGCATCCGTCGTCAGCAGCCCCAGCGAGCCGATCAGCAGCCAGATGCCCGACTGCGCGGCCTGATCGCGCAGGGCGGCAAGGGTGGCATCCTCGGCTTCGTGGCGCAAGGTGGTGCGTTGATGGGCGCGGTTGGACGACAGCAGGTTGGTGCATTCCGGGGTCAGGACAAATCCCGCCCCCCCGGCCACGGCGGCGCGGATATGGGCCAGCGTGGTGGGCAGGTTCACCGCCGGATCATCGCAGACGTTCAGCTGAACCAATCCGGCGCGCATGGGTCAGGCCAGCATCAGGTCAAGCTTGCCGGCGTGGTCCAGCGCGTGCAGATCATCGCAGCCGCCGACATGGGTGCCGCCGATAAAGATCTGCGGCACGGTCCGCCCGCCGCGCGCGCGGTCGGTCATCTTTTGCCGCTGGGCAGGGTCGCGGCCCACGTCAATCTCGGTGTAAGTCACGCCTTTTTTGCGCAGCAGGGATTTCGCGGCCATGCAGTAGGGGCAGGTTTGGGTGGTGTAGATTTCAACAGGTTTCATCGCGCTGCCAAATTGGGGGCCATATCAGGGGAACGTGCCGACTATAGAAGTCCGCAGCGCGGCAAGGTCAATGAAAAAGACAAGTGTCCAGATCTGGACACTTGGGAAAACACAATGATTTCAACGCTACATCGCATTTTGTTTACCAGATCTTAACCAATCACGCCTCTTTCGTCACCCGCGTCAGCACTAGAACCGACACCTGCGCCGCCCCGGCATCAAGGCAGGCCTGCGCCCCCACCGCCAAGGTCGCCCCCGAAGTCATCACATCGTCGATCAGCAGCACATGCCGCCCCCGCATCCGCCCCACATGGCGCGGATGCGGGGTCAGCGCGCCATCCATATTGGCAAAGCGGCCATCGCGGCTGCGGCCATCCTGACTGTGGGTCTGGCGCGCCCGGATCAGAAGATCAGGGCAATGATCCAGCCCGGCGCTTTTCGCAAAGGCAGCGGACAACAGGGCCGACTGGTTGTAGCGCCGCGTCACCAGCCGCATCCAGTACAGCGGGATCGGGGCCACCAGCATATCGGGCGTCAGGATCGGCTGTGCGGCGCGCAGCAGCCAGCCTGCCGCCGGTCGCGCCAGATCCAGCCGGTCGCCATGTTTCAGCGCCAGCACCAGCGCCCGTCCGTTGTCGCGGTACAAGATCGCCGCCCGGCCCCGCACCCAAGGCCGCGCTATGGTCAGGCAATCGTCGCATAACACGCCTGCCTCGGCCTCGTGCCCGGGAAGGGGGGTGCCGCATTTGTCGCAAACCAGCCCGGTGATAAAAGGCGTGTCACGCCAACACGTCCCGCACAGGCCGAAATCCGAGGTCACAAGTTCGGCGCAGGTCAGGCATTGCGGCGGGTAGATCAGGTGCAGGGCGGCTTGTATATTCATCGCGCGCCCCTATGGTTTCGCCGCATGACACCGCCCCTTTTGACCGACCGCAAAGCCCTGACCCTGCACCGCGCCCGCGCCACCGACCCCTTCTTGCAAAAAGAGGTGGTGGCCGAGATCCATGAAAGACTGAGTGAGGTTAACAGAACCTTTACGGACGGAGTCGTGGTGACGGGTTTTCCGCTGTTGTGGCCGGATTTCCAAACTGTGCCGGATGATGAGGTGCTGGCGCTGGTGCCGGGCCGTCAGGATCTGGTGATCCACGCGCTTGGCCTGCATTGGGCGAATGATCCGGTCGGGCAGCTGGTGCAATGCCGCAGGGCCTTGCGTCCCGATGGATGGTTTGTGGGCATGATGTTTGGCGGTCAGACCCTGCATGAATTGCGCGCCTGTCTGGCCGAAGCCGAGGTTGAGGTGACTGGCGGCCTGTCGCCCCGTGTTCTGCCGATGGGCGAAATCCGCGATCTGGGTGGGCTGTTGCAGCGCGCCGGATTTGCCCTGCCGGTGGCGGATAGTTTCGTCAAAACCATCCTGTACCGCGACGCCTGGCACCTGATGCGCGATCTGCGCGCCATGGGCGAGGGCAATGCCCTGCAAGGCCGGTTGCGGCGACCGACGCGGCGCGCGGTTCTGACCCGCACCGCCGAGATTTATGCCCAGCGGTTTTCCGGACCGGACGGCCGCATTTCCGCGACGTTTGAGGTGATCTGCCTGACCGGCTGGGCACCGCATGACAGCCAGCAAAAACCGCTGCGTCCGGGGTCGGCGGCGGCGCGCCTGTCCGACGCGCTGCATGCGGCAGAAGCGCCATTGCCGCGCGAGAAGGATTGACGCGGCCGCGCGGCGGGATATGTCGGCTAAGGCCCCAAGATAAAGGCCCAACTTAAAGGATCGTCGAGTTGACCGACATCGCGCCAGGAACCGGGCGACTTGCCCATGCCCCCGCCAATCACCCCAAGGTCAAGAAGGCCAAGGTCGGCGTTCTGCTGGCCAATCTGGGGACGCCGGATGGTTATGACTATTGGTCGGTGCGCCGCTATCTGAACGAATTTTTGTCCGACAAGCGGGTGGTCGATATTTCGGACTGGATTTGGCAGCCGCTTCTGCAATTGATCATTCTGACCAAGCGGCCCTTCACCAGTGGCGCGAATTACAAGCTGATCTGGAACCACGACAAGAACGAATCGCCCCTGCTGACCATCACCCGTGATCAGATCACGAAAATCGCGGCGCAATTGGCCGGAGTTTACGGCGAAGATGTCATGGTGGATTTCGCCATGCGCTATGGCAACCCGACGACCGAATCCAAAGTCCGTATGATGGTCGAAGCGGGCTGCGAGAAGATCCTGTTTTTTCCGTTGTATCCGCATTACGCCGGGGCGACATCGGCCACGGCGAATGACGCGTTTTTCCGCGCCCTGATGAAGGAAAAACGCCAGCCCGCCGCGCGGGTCGTGGCCGAATATTTCGATCACCCGATGTATATCGAGGCTTTGGCGCAATCGGTCGAACGGGTCTATGCCGGGCTGGACCGCAGGCCGGATGTGCTGGTGACCAGCTATCACGGGATGCCAAAACGTTATCTGATGGAGGGTGATCCCTATCACTGCCAATGCGCCAAAACCTCTCGCCTGTTGCGCGAGCGTCTGGGCTGGGACAAGGGCGCGATCGACCTGACCTTTCAGTCGGTCTTTGGCCGCGAGGAATGGCTGAAACCCTATACCGTTGAACATGTTGCGGAATTGGCCAAGTCGGGCAAGAAAAACATCGCCGTGATGGCCCCTGCCTTTTCGGCGGATTGCATCGAAACGCTGGAAGAAATCAACGGGGAAATCCGCGAAAGCTTTATGCATGCTGGCGGAGAGGTGTTTACCTATATCCCCTGCCTGAACGACGAAGCGCCGCATATTGCGGCACTGGTTCAGGTCATCCGGGACAATCTGGCGGGGTGGGTCGGCTGACAGCTGGACCCGGCGCGCAAAACAAAAGGGACGGCAGCAGAGCGCCGTCCCTTTGTTTTAGCAAGCCAAAGCTTACTGGCTCAGAGCGACGCCCAGAACGATCAGCAGCAGCAGCGGAACAACGATGCCAGCCGACGACGACGAGGTCGTGACAGCAACAACACCGGGATCCATGGTGGGCTCAACGCCGCCAGCGAAAGCGGTCGAAGCGGTGGCAGCGACAGCGGCTGCAAGTGCGAACTTTTTCATTTATTCTCTCCGAATTTCAACGCGTGGCCGATTTTTGCAGAGGCGGCCCAACGTACCCAAGACTATTCCTCGTATGCTTCTCTAAGCAAGTTGCGGGTGCAAATTCAACTTGGCCTCTTGCCTTGGGTGGTCGCGGTTGCGTCTTGCGTCAAATAAGCAACACCTGAGTGCCGACTTTGGCCAGCTCGTAAAGCTCTTGGATGTGTTCGTTGTACATACCGATGCAACCATTAGAGGAACGACGCCCAATCTTCCGCGTGTCATGGGTGCCGTGGATGCGGTAATATTGCCAGGACAGGTACAGGGCGCGGGTGCCAAGCGGGTTGTCCGGAGCGCCACCTTCGACCACATCGGGCCACTCGGGATTGCGTTCTTTCATCGCCGGGGTGGGGCGCCATGGCGGGTTTTCCACCTTGTCCACAACCTCGGTCACGCCTTTGCGCGTCAGGTCGTCCGACAGCGGTACCGAGGTCGGGTACAGACGATAAATCGTCTGATCTTCGGACCAGTAATGCAGCGCGCGCGAAGTGATATCGACCAAAATCGCCCCATTGGCCGTGCTGGCAAAGTGATCCTGCCAGTCCAGCATGCGGAAGCTGGAGGTATTGTTGCGGATGGTGCCCTGCACGGCGGGGGCCTCCATCTCGGTCGTGCCTTCCTGTGCCATGGCGGCACCGGCCCCCAGCGTGGCGGCGGCACCGGCCAGGAACAGGCGGCGGTTCAGGGGGCGGATGAGATTGGACAACCGACGGACTCCTTAACGGGTTGCGAGTGCTGATACTACCAACCGCAGGGGGTCGCAAATCAAACTGCCGTCAGTAAGCAAGGTCTTGCAAAGCGGATTTGAAGTTACCCGAACCAGAGGATAAAGGGAGAAGCTAATGGACAGCGCGGCGACGGGTCGCAGGGCGCTGCGGATGGTGATTTGGGGTGTGGGTGACATGAACAGGCGCAATGTTCTGATGTTGGGCGGGGCTGCGGCGGCGCTGGCGGCCTGTGGTGGCGGCGAAAACGAAGTGCCGTTGGGCACCGACGGCAAGCCTCTGCCGCGGGTCTATCAGATCTCGGATGCCGATGCCGATGCGATTGATTTCCGGATGCTGGATGCGATCAACACCCTGCGCCGGGCCAGTGGCGGGGCCGAGATGGCCTTTAACGCCCAGTTGAACGCCGCCGCCGCCACCCATGCCCGCGATATGTCGGTGCAGAACCGGCCCTGGCATTTCGGGTCCGACGGGTCATCGCCCTTGGTGCGGGTGCAGCGCGTCGGCTATACCGGAAAACTGCTGGGCGAGTTGATTTCCGAGACTTTCCAGACCGAATTGGAAACCCTGTCGGCCTGGATGGCGATGCCCGAAACGCGCGAGGTTTTGTTGGACCCCCGCGCCAGCCAATTGGGATTTGCCTGGCATCAGGAAAGCAGCGGCAAGATCTGGTGGTGCCTGTTGTCCGGCGCGCCGGGCGGGATCATCCCGATCTCACCCATCGGATTTACCCAATAAAACCAAGAAATTAGGCCCCAGTTGGGGCCTTTTTCACGGCAAAAGCCAGATCGGCGTGCCGGGGTTGACCATGGAATAAACCTCTTCCATCTGGCGGTCAGTGACCGAGATGCAGCCCGCCGTCCAGTCGCGCTGCCGGACCTTGCCCAAGGGGCCGCCGTGGATAAAAATATCGCCTCCGGGCGGCAGGCCGGCGGCTTCGGCAACGGCCATGTCCTGTTCGTTGGGATAGGAAATCCCGATCGACAGATAGTAATTCGACTTCGGATTGCGGTGGGTGATGTAGTACAGCCCCTCGGGCGTTTTGCCGTCGCCTTCAAACTGTTTGTGGCCCAGCGGCGCAAAGCCCAGCGCGATGTCGTAATCCTTCAGCACGGTACCGTTGTGCAGCAGGTACATCTTGCGGGCGGCCTTATGCACCTGCACTTCGGTCACGGTGGGACCAGTGTAGGTGCGGAATTTGGTCGAACAGGCGGCCAAGCCAAAGCCTAGCGCAAGGATCAGAAGGGCACGGATTAGGCGGATCATGGGCTGCTCGGCGTTTCTTATCTTTGGGGCGGGCGATACAACAAAAGCGCGGGCGGTTCCAGTCTGACGGG
>JANNBI010000208.1:0-3648 GCA_031385345.1 Paracoccaceae bacterium
AAGAGAATTGTTCCCCTCACCTTCTCCCCCATCTCTTCCCACCCCGCATCCCCGCTCTCCCCCCGGTCGACCTACCCCCGCCCTTCACCGCCGCCTCCACCGCCTGATCCACCTCCGACTGCCGTGCCAGCGGATCATCCGCCACCGCCAGTTCCACCGCTTCCAGCCGCTTGACCTCATCGCGCAGACGGGCGGCTTCTTCGAACTCGAGGTTCTCGGCGGCCTTGCGCATCGCCAGCCGCATTGCGTCGAGATGGGCGGAAAGGTTCGATCCGTACAGGGGTTTCTCGATCTTGGCGGTTACACGGACCATGTCGGTGTCGCCTTTGTACAAGCCGGACAAAACATCGTCGACGTTCTTCCGGATCGTCTGCGGCGTGATGCCGTGTTCCAGATTATAGGCGACCTGCCGTTCCCGGCGGCGGTCGGTTTCGCGGATCGCGCGTTCCATCGAGCCGGTGATCCGGTCGGCATACATGATGACCCTGCCTTCGACATTGCGCGCGGCACGGCCGATGGTCTGGATCAGCGAGGTTTCGGAGCGCAGGAAGCCTTCCTTGTCGGCATCCAGTATCGCCACCAACCCGCATTCCGGAATGTCCAGACCTTCGCGCAACAGGTTGATGCCGATCAGAACGTCAAAGGCGCCAAGTCGCAAATCCCGAAGGATTTCAATGCGTTCCAAGGTGTCGATGTCCGAATGCATATAGCGCACGCGGATGCCTTGTTCGTGCATGTATTCGGTCAGATCCTCGGCCATGCGCTTGGTCAGAGTGGTGCAAAGGGTACGCATGCCACGGGCTGACACGCGGCGCACTTCGTCCAACAGGTCATCGACTTGCATGTCGACGGGACGAATTTCGATCATCGGGTCGATCAGGCCGGTGGGGCGGATCACCTGTTCGGTGAAGGCGCCGGCGGCTTGTTCCATCTCCCAGGCGGCGGGGGTGGCCGAGACGAACACCGATTGCGGGCGCATCGCGTCCCATTCTTCAAACTTCAGCGGGCGGTTGTCCATGCAAGAGGGCAGGCGGAATCCGTGGTCGGCAAGGGTCATCTTGCGGCGGAAGTCGCCTTTGTACATGCCGCCGATCTGCGGCACCGAAACGTGGGATTCGTCCGCAAAAACAATGGCATTGTCGGGGATGAATTCGAACAGGGTCGGCGGCGGCTCTCCGGGTGCGCGGCCAGTCAGATAGCGCGAGTAATTCTCGATCCCGGCGCAGGATCCGGTCGCTTCCAGCATCTCTAGGTCGAAGTTCGTGCGCTGCTCCAGCCGCTGTGCTTCCAGCAGCTTGCCCTCTTCGACCAGCTGTTTCAGACGGGTGTGCAGTTCCAGCCGGATCGACTTTGTCGCCTGCTGCATGGTCGGGCGCGGCGTCACGTAGTGGCTGTTGGCATAGATGCGGATCTTGTCGAAGCTGTCGGTCTTTGCTCCGGTCAGGGGGTCAAATTCGGTAATCGATTCAAGATCCTCACCAAAGAAGGAAAAGCGCCAGGCGCGGTCATCAAGGTGGGCGGGCCAAACCTCCAGACTGTCGCCGCGCACCCGGAAAGACCCGCGCGCAAAGGCAATGTCGTTGCGCCGGTATTGCTGTGCAACCAGATCCGCGATCACCTGACGCTGATCATAGATCTGGCCGCGCACCAGATCGACCGTCATCGCGGAATAGGTTTCAACCGAGCCGATGCCGTAGATGCACGACACCGAGGCGACGATGATCACATCGTCGCGTTCCAGCAGCGCCCGCGTGGCCGAATGGCGCATGCGGTCGATCTGTTCGTTGATCGGGGATTCCTTTTCGATAGAGGTATCGGTCCGGGCGACATAGGCCTCGGGCTGATAATAATCGTAGTAGGACACGAAGTATTCGACGGCGTTGTCCGGGAAGAAGCCCTTGAATTCGCCGTATAATTGCGCCGCCAGGGTCTTGTTGGGCGCAAGGATGATGGCCGGGCGCTGGGTTTCTTCGATCACCTTTGCCATGGTAAAGGTCTTGCCCGTGCCCGTCGCGCCCAGCAAAACCTGATTGCGTTCGCCGGACATAACGCCCCTCGACAGCTCTGCGATGGCGGTCGGCTGATCGCCCGCCGCCAGGAATGGGGTCTGCATGATGAACCGCCGCCCGCCTTCCAGTTTTGGTTTGCTCAGAACCTCGGGGCGGGGCGCGATGGCGTTGGAATTGTTGTGCGGCATGACATGATTCCCTGCAAGAGGGATAGGGTATTCTGTTTTTGTTCTCTCGTTAAGTCGTCGTTAAGGGGTTTTGCGGCAGAGTGAAGAAATCCCCTACAATCTTAGAGTAATATTTTTGAAATCTGATCATCTTTTGGTTGTAATTCAATCCGGTTTGCGGCAGTGTCAAAGGGCAAGCAGCACAAAGTCTGTCGGCCAGCGCACTCCACACCCCACCCACACTCCCGGTGCGCTGGCTGGCAGCAACTTTCCCCATCCCGATCACCTTCGCAAAAACGCGTCGCAGTCGCGCGGCACCCTTGCGTTTTGCTGCGGTTTTCGGAATAACCCAATGCATCCACCGCTGTCCGTTTATGAGGTTTCCATGCGCGCCCGTATCTACCAGCCTGCCCGAAATGCCATGCAATCGGGGATGGGAAAGACCAAGGTCTGGGTGCTGGAGTTTGCGCCGGCCTCGGGCCGTGAAATTGATCCTTTGATGGGCTGGACCTCATCTGGCGACACCGAAACGCAGGTCAAACTGCGCTTTGACAGCCGTGAGGCGGCCATCGCCTATGCAAGCGCCAAAGGGATTGAGGCCGAGGTGGTTGAACCCAAAGAGCGCCGGGCCAACATCCGTGCTGGCGGCTACGGCGAAAATTTCGCGACGGCGCGCAAGGGTGCCTGGACGCATTAAGCTGCACCTAGGGGCCCGCGCGGCCCCTTTCTTTTGACAGGGGGTTCCGATGAATTTGCCGTCCAAAGTCTGCCTTGCGGCGCTTGGGGTCTTGGCCGCCAGCCCGATCTGGGCTGAAGCCACCGACGCAGGGGCTGCCGAATTGAAATCGGTCTTTCAAACCTATCTTGGCAGCACCGACGGCGTTGTCGAGGTAGCGGTTGATGGTGATGACTATGCCGTCACGCTGGACCTTGCGCCACTGCTGACTGCGATCCCGGTTGAGGGGATGACAGCCACGGCCTCCGCCTTGATGATCCGCGTCACTGACAATGGCGACGGGACATGGAATTATGACATAGATCAGCCGTTTTCAATGACTTACGCCGTGGCTGGTCAGATGGAAAACTCCTCTGACTATGCCTCGGTTCAGGTCAGCGGTGTCTTTGATGAGGCTTTGGGTGACACCAGCGCCTATCAGGTCAAAATCACCGGGATCAGCAGCGAACAGACCCAGACCGATCCGACAATGGGCGAATTTTCCGTCAAAAGTACCGTTGACAGCCTGACTTGGGATGGCACGGCGGTCGCGGGTCAGGATGGGGTGGACAGTGTGTCCACCTCGACCACTTCGGGGATATCCTATGACATGATGATGCCGACGACCGAGGGTATGCCCGCGATGGCGCTGACCGGCACCATTGCCGACGGCACGGCCGAGGGGAGAGTGACCGGGTATCAACCGGCTGCGATCTATGCCTTGCTCGCTTGGGCCGTGGCCCATCCGGATCAGGTG
>JANNBI010000229.1:0-1614 GCA_031385345.1 Paracoccaceae bacterium
CTCCATCCGGAAGGGAAAGATGTGGAAGGCTTCGGGAAAACGTTCGGCCGCCCAGACACCGACCAATTGGCCAACGGCGTCCAGCGTTACCGGATCGGTTTCAAACACCGGCGCGGGGGTATTTGCCAGCAGGCCGGCGGCAGGCATTCCGGTCAGCACACCGCTGACCTGATCCGCCGAGGCGTGATCCATCATCGCAATCGCCTGCAACGCTGGCCCGTGGAACATGATTCGGCTGTAAACCGCGTCCTTGTCCCAGCGCCGGGCAATCGCGGCGTCCAGAATTTGTCCGGCAGGCGCGATAGGGTCCATGACGGCCAAAGGGGCCGGGGCATGGGCCGGGGACAATTCGACCCCCGCTTCGATCAGGATCGGGCGCAGGGCGGGACCGCCAGGTTTGGACGCCTCACGCAGGCGGACATGCAGCTTGGCCCCCGTGGCATCGCGGCTGCGCAATTGCACATCCAGTTCCAGATGCAACGCCGCGCCGTCCAGCGCCAGCCAGCGTGTTGCCCGCAATTCCGTCATCGCGGTGACGACAAGATCCGGGCAAAGGGCCGCCGCCGCTTGCGCCAGCGCCTCGATCGAAAAGGTCAGCGGCACCACGGCCAAGCCGGTCAGGGAGGGATCGCGTTGCGACAGACCCCGGCCAAAGCAATGGTCGGTCAGGTAGGGCATCCGGGCGGCATCCACCGTCATCAACGCCGTCAGGCTGCGCCCATCCGGGGAAGGGTTGACCGACTCCAAAAGAGCGAACCGGTGGCTTGGGGCTGCGACTGGCGCGCGCACTTTCGGTTGACCCAGAAAGGCAGCCATCAAATCGGTTTCATGCGACAGGAATTTGTCCATCATGTCCAGCCAGCCGGTCATCGGCGTCTGCGCTGGCGTTGGGTCGTCCTGCGAAGGGGCTGGGCTGGTGACAACTTCCGTCGGCACAACTGCTGCAACCACCGGCGCAACCCCTTTCGGCGCGCCCAGAACCAGCCCTTCGGTGTTGACCAACTGCATCGGTTGCAGCCCCATTTTCAACACCTGCGGCCTGCGCCCGGCCACCGGAACCACGGCTTCGGGTGCCACTAGGCAGGTCGGATCCAGATCCACCCCCGCCACCCACAACTGAGCCGCCATATGGTGCAACTGCTCCAGCCCGGCGCGGCCCGGCGTGTCCACGGCCAAGGCCAGATGGGGGCGGTCGCGCAGGATGTCGCTGACAAAGGCCGTCAGATTGTTGCGCGGCCCACATTCCAGAAAGATCCGCGCGCCGTCGTCATGCATCTTCTGCACGGTCTCGGTAAAGCGCACCGCCCCGGCCCATTGTCCGGCGGACAGATCGCGAATGACCTCGGCATCCGGGGCGAAAGGTGCGGCGGTCATGCAGGAGTAAACCGGACGCTCGGGCAAGGCGATGTCCAGCCCGCCCAGAAACTCGCGCAGGGCCTTGGCAAAAGGCGCGAAGGCCGGGCTGTGATAGGCACGGGCAAAGGGCAGAGCATCCGCAATGCCCCCCATGTCAGACGCGATGCGAAGGGCGTCATCGCGCGCTTGGGTCGAGGTCGCCGCAAGAACCTGCTGATTGGGGCAATTGTCCATGGCCAGAAACAGATCGTCCCGCCC
>JANNBI010000300.1:0-4122 GCA_031385345.1 Paracoccaceae bacterium
CTGTGGAACCAGCCAAACCGCGAGGACACCGTCGGAAAATCCAAAGCCGTCGGAGAGCCGCCGCTGATGCTGGGCATCTCGGCCTTTTTCGCGCTGCGTGATGCGATTGCGGCTTGCGGCGATGGCACGGTTTATCCGGCGCTGGATGCGCCCGCGACGCCCGAACGTGTGTTGATGGCCGTCAGAAGGCAGCAAGGCCATGTGTAAACCGACCGATTCCCAAATGATTTGGGGCTTCGGGGCCGCCCTCTGCGCAATGGTGGGGGGTGGCGATGTTTGATCTGGCCGCCCTGTCCCGCTGCATCGCTGACTACGGCCCCACGGCGCGGATCGTGATCGCTGCCCATGTCGGGTCGGCCCCAAGGGGCGCGGGAACCTCGATGCTGGTCTGGGCCAGCGGGCAATCGGGCACCATCGGCGGCGGTGCGCTGGAATTTGCCGCCGTGACGGCGGCCCGCGCCCTGTTGCCCGCCGCCGACGCCCGCGTGCAGCGCGTGTCGCTTGGCCCCGATCTTGGCCAGTGTTGCGGCGGTGCCGTGACACTGGTGACCGAAGTGTTCAGCGCCGCAACGATGCCTAACCCGTCCACAGCCTTTGCCCGCAGTCTGGACGCCACGCCGATGCCGCTGTCGATCCGCCGTGATCTGGACCGCGCACGCGCACAGGGTCTGGCCCCGAAGATCACCTTGACTCAAGGTTGGCTGATCGAACCGATGGCAACCCCCGCCCGCCCGCTGTGGATCTGGGGCGCGGGCCATGTCGGCCGCGCTTTGATTGATGTTCTGGCCCCCTTGCCCAACCTAGCCATCACCTGGGTGGACATTGCAGCCGACCGTTTCCCCCCGACCCCGCCTGAAGGGGTTACCGCTCTTCCCGTGCCGGACCCAAGTGATGCCGTCCGTCTGGCCCCCCCCCACGCCGACCATTTGATCCTGACCTATTCCCATGCGCTGGACCTGGCCCTTTGCCATGCCTTGTTGACGCATGGTTTTGACAGCTGCGGCCTGATCGGATCAGCCACGAAATGGGCGCGGTTCCGATCCCGACTTGCCGCATTGGGCCACACCCCCGCCGCCATCGCCCGCATCCGCTGTCCGATCGGCCAGACTGACCTAGGCAAACATCCCCAAGCCATCGCGATCGGCGTTGCGGCACAGATCCTGTCCCCCCTCGCCCGCCCCCATGTGCAGGAGCATCTTGGATGACCTCAGATCGCCCCGTGCTGTTGCAGGTGGACGGCATCACCAAAGCCTATCCCGGTGTGATCGCCAATCAAGATGTCAGTTTTGCCATTCGTCAGGGCGAGGTTCACGCGCTGCTGGGCGAAAACGGCGCGGGGAAATCGACGTTGGTCAAGATGATCTATGGCTTGGTGAAGCCGGATTCGGGCCGCATGTCCTGGCTGGGGGCTGATTACGCGCCCTCCGCCCCCCGCATGGCCCGCGCCACTGGGGTCGCGATGGTGTTTCAGCATTTTTCCTTGTTCGAGGCGCTGAATGTTGCGGAAAATGTCGCCCTCGGTATGGAAAACCCACCGCCGATGAAGACGCTGGCGCAGCGCATCCGGCAGGTATCCAGCGATTATGGCCTGCCGCTGGACCCGTCGCGCATGGTGGGCGATCTGTCGGCAGGCGAACGTCAGCGCGTGGAAATCGTGCGCTGCCTGTTACAGGATCCCAAGCTGTTGATCATGGACGAACCCACCTCGGTTTTGACGCCCCAAGAGGTCGGGATCTTGTTCCGAACCCTGCGCCAACTGGCGGCCGAGGGAACGGCGATCCTGTATATCTCGCATAAACTTGAAGAAATCCGCAGCCTCTGCGACGCGGCTACGATCCTGCGCCGGGGCCGCGTGGTGGGCACCGCTGACCCCAAGACATCGACCGCGCGTGAATTGGCCGAGGCGATGGTCGGGGCCACGCTGACACCGCCCGAACGTGCCGCGCCCAAGGATTGGGGCGATACCGACGCGGCTTTGCAGGTCAGGGGCCTGTCGGCGGCCTCGCCCATTCCCTTTGGCACGTCGCTGAAAGACGTGACCTTTTCGGTGCAGCGCGGCGAGGTTTTGGGCATCGCCGGCGTGGCAGGCAACGGACAGGACGAATTGCTGCTGGCCCTGTCCGGCGAAATCAAGACCGATCAACTGATGGTCAAGGCGGCTGGGGTTTCGGTCGGGGCCATGGGTCCGGCGGAACGTCGCAAGATCGGTTTTGTCATGGCACCCGAGGATCGGCTGGGCCATGCCGCAGCGCCGGACATGACCCTGATTGAAAATGCCTTTCTGACTGGCGGCGTGCGGCGCGGGCTGGTCAAAAACGGCTTCATTGACTGGCCCGCCGCCCGTGATTTTGCCGATGCGGTGATCAAGGCCTATGACGTGCGTACGCCGGGCAGCCATGTCGCCGCCCGCGCCCTGTCGGGTGGAAATCTGCAAAAGTTTGTCATCGGACGCGAGCTAAGCCAGTCCCCGGATGTCATCGTAATCAATCAGCCGACCTGGGGCGTCGATGCCGCCGCCGCCGCCGCGATCCGTCAAGCCATTCTTGACCGCGCCTCGGCGGGGGCTGCGGTGGTGGTGATCAGTCAGGATCTGGATGAGCTGCTGGAAATCGCTGACAATTTCGCGGTTCTGAATGGCGGCAGGCTGACGATTCCACGTCCGGTTCAGGGCCTGACCATCGACCAGATAGGTCTGATGATGGGCGGCGCACATGGCATGGAGGTGTCCCATGCTCCGGCTTGAAAAACGCCCAAGTCCCTCGCAATTCTGGCTTTATGCCACGCCGGTTGTGGCGGTCCTGCTGACCATGATCTTCGGCGGTCTGTTGTTCGCGCTGATGGGCACCAATCCCTTCGCGGTGATCCGCACCATCTTTTGGGATCCGATCTTTGGCGAGTTTGCCTTTTACCTGCGCGGCCAGTTGCTGGTGAAAGCCGGGCCACTGTGCTGATCGCGTTGGGGCTGTCGCTGGGGTTTCGCGCCGGGATCTGGAACATCGGGGCCGAGGGGCAATATATCATCGGCGCGATTTGCGGTGCGGCCGTGGGACTGGCGGTCTATCCGACCGAAAGCCGCCTGATCTTCATCCCGATGATCGCGGCGGGGGCGCTTGGCGGCTGGGCCTGGGCGATGATCCCCGCCATCCTGAAAACTAGGTTCAACACCAATGAAATCCTTGTTTCCCTGATGCTAGTCTATGTGGCGCAAACCATCCTCGCCAAAGCCGCCACCGGCTTTCTGAAAAACCCCGAGGGGATGGGCTTTCCCGGCAGCCGCAACTTTGCGCAATACCCGGCGGCGGCGAACCCCGAGCTGATTGCCGGGTCCGGTCTGCATTGGGGCGGGGTGGCGGCCATTGTGCTGGGCGGTTTGGCCTATGTCCTGCTGTCGCGCCACATCATCGGCTTTCAGATCAAACTGTCCGGTCAGGCCCCCCGCGCCGCGCGCTTTCACGGCGTCAATCCCAACAAGCTGGTGGTTCTGTGCATGGGCCTGTCCGGCGCCCTTGCCGGTCTGGCCGGCATATTCGAGGTGACCGGCCCCGCCGGCCAGATCAGCATCGACTTCAACGTCGGCTATGGGTTCACTGCCATCATCGTGGCCTTCCTTGGCCGGCTGAACCCCATCGGAATCATTCTAGCCGGCTTGATCATGGCCCTGACTTATGTTGGCGGCGAAATGGCTTCGACCAATCTTGGCCTGCCCTCGGCGGCCATTCAGGTGTTTCAGGGGATGCTCTTGTTCTTCCTTTTGGGCGTTGACGTTCTGACCAATTACCGCATCCGCACCACGGGGAGCAAATAGATGGATTTCGGGTCGATCAATCCGGCGGTTCTGATTGCATCGCTGATGGTGGCCTCGGTGCCGATCATGTTGGCAGCACTGGGTGAATTGGTTGTGGAAAAGGCGGGTGTGCTGAATCTTGGTGTTGAAGGCATGATGATCATGGGCGCGATCTGCGGCTTTGTCGTCACCATCCACACCGAAAGCCCGGTTCTGGGCTTTGTCGGCGGGGCCCTGGGCGGGGCCGCACTGTCGCTGATCTTTGCCTTTCTGACTCAGGTGCTTCTGGCCAATCAGGTCGCCACCGGACTGGCCCTGACCATGTTCGGCCTCGGCAT
>JANNBI010000166.1:0-8509 GCA_031385345.1 Paracoccaceae bacterium
CATTGCGTGGCCGATGTGGCCAGCAGACCCAGCCCCTTTTCCTCACAAGACCAGATCCCGCCCTGCCCATCGGTCGCCACCAGCCTGTCCTCCACCGGGGCAACGGGGGCAGAGGATCGAAGATCCCCGACCCTACCCCAGCGCGATCAGGTGATTGTCCCATTGCGTGGCCGATGTGGCCAGCAGACCCAGCCCCTTTTCCTCACAAGACCAGATCCCGCCCTGCCCATCGGTCGCCATCAGGCCACCCCCTAACGCCGCCACGCCCGACAGATCGGCGCGGGCATGGGTGGTCAGGGGGGTGCCCGCCGCGTCAAACAGCATCACCACCCCCCCGGGGGCCGAGGTCAGGGCAATCAGGTCACCCACGCCATCCGCCGACTTTCGCACCGCGATCGACCCGGCATAGCCCTTCATCGCAAGGGCCTGCGTCTGGTGCGGCTGGCACAGGCGCGGCGCGGTACCGGGGGTCCAAAGGCCCAGTTGCGGCACAGGTTCGGCCTCGTCGCCCTGCCACTGCATCGCAAAGGCAATCGTGTCGCCCAACAGCGCCAGATGCCGGATGGAGTTCTGGCGCAGATCGTCGGACAGGCGGACGCGGTCCACAACCTCCCCGTCCGGCGATAGCAGGGTCAGGTTGGGGCGCATCACGGGCAGGTTCAGCTTGGTCCGGTCGGTGGGGTCGGTCTGGATGCCGCCATTGGCCACCACCAACCGGCCATCCGGCAAGCGCTTCAGATCATGCGGACCGATGCCCTGGCTGTCCCATTCCGCGATGCGGGTGAAGCCCGCAGTCTCCCAGACGCCAATGCGCCCGGCAGACCCCTCGGCCACCACTTCGGATGTCATCAGATAGCCGCCATCGGCGGAAAACACGCCATGGCCGTTGAACTGGCGGCCTGTGGGCGGAGCAAGGTTATGGCGGATCTGGCCGGTCAGGCAATCGATCACCAGCGCAAAGCTGCCCGGACGGCGCGCGAAGGCCACGGCCAGCGCCTGCGTCGGATGGGCGGCGGCGGCATGGCCCCGCGCCGGCAGTGCCAGTTGAAACAGGCTTTGCCCGGTGGCGGACAGGCCGTGCAGCACGAATTCATCGCCCAGCTTTCCAGCGGCCAGACAGACCGGGCTGCCCACCTCGGCCCATGACACGCGGGGCAGGCTGGCGGCGGCCAATCCGGCCAGAAAGGCGCGGCGCGTGGTCATGTCAGTCGCCATCCGCCGCGTTGAACCCGATGCCCACATCCAGTTCCGGCCCCAGTTCGGCAATCGCCGTGTCCCGCAGGGCGGTGACGGCCTGTTGCAGGATCTCCACTCGCAGGCGGCCCTGCGGCGTGGCAACATCGGCAAAGACCGGATCCTGCAAGGCATTGGCCAGATCCAGCGCATGATCAAAGGCGGCCATGGTGCGCGGCACATCCGGGGTCAGCGTTTCGACCATGGCGCGAAGCGCCGACAGCGACAGTTGCACATTGCGCAGGCTGCGGCCCGAAGCGACCGCCTCCGCCCGTTCCGGCCGGGGTTTGTCGAACGTGCCCAGTGGACGGGCAAGGCGTTGATCCTGCAAGAACTCCAGCGCGGCGATGATCTGGGTGAACAGCACTTGCCGCACCTCTGGCCGGGTCAGGAAGGTGGTGTTGCCCGGATCACCGGCGGTCAGAATCAGCGGGCCATAACGATTGATCCAGTCCGCGTTGACCTGTGCGGCCATGCGCGCCAGATCGCTGGCGGTGGCGCGGATCAGCGGGCAGGCATCAACCAGGGCGAGGTCATCTGCCAACGGGCCGGTCGGGTACAACAGCCGCTCCAGCCCCGACAGACCGCGTGCGGCGACGGATTGGTCGGCAAACTGCGCCGGGGTCAGGGCGGCGGGATCGCCCAGCAACAGCGCGCGCTGCGCCTTGGCCCCGGATCCTTTGGGGTCGGGCCAGAACTGGATCGCCAGACCCAGACCGTCCACCTCGACCGGGCCAAAACGCAGGTGCTGCACGCCGACCCAAGCATCAAAGGCAGCCTGAAAACCGGGTTGCAGCGCCGCAGGGTCGCAGGTTTCCGCAGCCCGCGCAGTCAGCGTTGCGGTGGTGTCGGCAAAGGCGGCATAGCCGGGCAGGATATGCAGTGTCAGGGTTTCGGGACTGTCGCCATGGGCGGGGAATGCGGCCCCAAGACACAGGCTGATCAGCAAAGCACGCATGTTAAAGACTTTCCAGAAAGGCGATGATGGCGTCACGGTCGGCAATTGGCAGGGCCACGACGGCATCGCGCTGCGCCTGCGCCTCGCCGCCATGCCACAGGATCGCCTCAAGCAGGTTGCGCGCCCGGCCATCATGCAGGAACTGGCTGTGACCGGACACCTGTTCGGTCAGCCCGATCCCCCAAAGCGGCGGCGTTTTCCATTCCTGACCCGTGGCGCGGCCTTCGGGGCGGTTGTCGGCCAGCCCCGGCCCCATGTCGTGCAGCAAAAGGTCAGTATAGGGCCAGATCAGTTGAAAACTTTGTTCAGGCTGGTTTTCAAGGCGCGAGGTGACATATTTCGGCGTATGGCACCCGGTGCAGTTCAGACCATATACCAGTTCCTTGCCGCGCAGAACTTGGCGGTCATCCAGCGCGCGCCGTTCCGGCACGCCCAAATTGCGGGCGTAAAACGTCACCAGATCAAGGCTTTGGTTATCCACCTCCAGCTCGTCACGCAGATCGGATTGCTGGCCGTTCGGCGCGCTGCGGCAGTCGGTCTGGGCCGCCGTGCAATCGCCCCAAGGGTCAGGATGCAGGGCGGTCGACAGGCCCATGTCGCCCGCAAAAGCCCCTGCAGACTGGTCGCGGATCGTCGCCGCCCCGGCTTTCAGCCCAAAGCGGCCCAACGCGTTTTGCCCCAGTTCCGCACTTGGCACGATCGCGGCGCGGCCCGAAATGCCGTCGCCATTGGCGTCGTCCTCGTCCACATGGGCCAGAATATCGGCAGCCGGGATCGCCTCCAGCAGACCCAGACCGATCATCTGCGGTGCGATACGGGGAGAGGTTTGCAGATCGGCGGCCAAGGCACCATAGGCCGGGTCCGCGATGGCATACTGCGGCTGGCGCAGGGTCACCACAGACCCATCCGCAAAGGTCACCGGCAGATCGGTATAACTGGTCACCATGGCCCCCTCGGCGGCCTGTCCATTGGCGGCAAAGGTCTGCAACTGGCCGCCATAGGTGGGATCGGGCATCGTTGCCAGCCAGTCCTTGATGTCCTGCGGCGCCTGCCCGCCCGGAACCGACAGACGCAGGAACAGCGAAACCGGTTTTTCATTGGCATCGGCGGGGGGATGGCCGCGCCCGTCCTTCAGATGGCAATCCTGACAGGCGCGCGCGTTGAACAGCGGGCCCAACCCGTCCGACGCAAGGGTGGAAGACGGCGAGGGCACCCATGTCTTGGTGAACAAGGCGTTGCCAAGGTTGAAAATCATCTGCCGGTCAAAGGCCAGATTGCCGGAAAACTGCGAGAAAGCGTCGGCGGTCGGGCGCGCGCGCACCGTGGCGGCACCAGCGGGCTTGCCCTCAAACGCCTCGGCCTTGGTGAAATCGGTGGTGGGGCCGGTGACGGCGGTAATGCGGGCCTGTTCCGCCTTGGTGCGTGGCAGGGTGGCCAGCGGGCTTTGGCTGTCCAGCGGTGCCTGTTGGGCCTGCGCAGAACCGCCGAAAACCACGGCACAAAGGATCAGGATCAGACGCAGCATCAGGTCGACTCCGTATTCGATGCCAGAGATGCCCATATTTCCCGAGTATTTCAATCGGAAAATGACTCCCGGCCTGCGACACCCTGTCCAATGCTGTCAGATCCGCGGGAACGCCGCCTCGGGCCACGACCCGCTTTCCCGGTTGGGATCAGGGCTTCCGTCCTTGCGCGTCGCACGGGGCGGAAGCCCAGTGCGACGCGGCCCCTTTACAATGACCATCAACTGACCCGTCGGGCCATTCGGACGACTTATTGAAACACAGCCGAGGGGTTATCCAGGCTGTCAGACCCTTCAAAGCTGGTCTCGCCAAGCCCCAGCACCTGAATCGCCCGCTGGATCGAGGCGGTCTGCGTGATCAGCGCGTTGACGCCGCCCATCATCAGCGCCTCGCCCTCGGCATTGCCGGGGGCCAGCATCATATCAACGGCCATCCCCCCTTCGGCCGCTACCTTGATCGCCGCAAGCGCCGTCATCGTGGCGTTCAGTTCAGCGGTCAGTTGGGCATCGACGGCGGGATCGGCGGCGGCAACCAGTTGCGACAGCGACGGACCCGACACGACAGAACCATCGCTGCGGGTATAGCTTCCCAGATAGACGTTCTGAATGCCCAGACCGTCATAGTAATGGCTGTTGTGGGTGTTGTCGGAAAAGCAGTCATGCTCTTCTTCGGGGTCGTTCAGCATCAGGCCCAGACGCATCCGCTGCCCGGCAAGTTCGCCGTAAGACAGGCTGCCCATCCCGGTCAGCATCGCGGTCAAGGCGGCGGTCGGATCAGCTTCGATCATGGTGCGGGCGGCACCGCCGTCACCCCAGTTCGCGGCCATTTCGGCCAGATCAGTGACCAAAAGATCGGTCGATGCGGTCAGATAGGCAGCGCGGCGGTCACAATTGCCGCCGGTACATCCCGTCCCTTGCACAAAATCGGTGAAGGGCCGGTTGCCCGCCCCCGGCCCGGTGCCATTCAGATCCTGCCCCCACAGCATGAATTCCACGGCGTGATAGCCTGAGGCGACATTCGCCTCGATCCCGCCGGCCTCTTGCAGGGTGCCGGAAATCAGCTCGGGGGTGATCTGGCTGGCATCGACCTCGGTGCCGGACAGGGTGAATTTGGGCGAGGCGATAACGTTCAGGGTCGACAGGTCATTCTCTTCGGACTGGCCATAGGACGGGTCAACATAGTCGATCAGCCCCTCATCCAGCGGCCAGGCGTTCACCCGTCCTTCCCAAGCGTCGACGATGGCATTGCCGAACCGAAACGCCTCGGTCTGCATATAGGACGGGCGCGCGGCGATCCACGCGGCGCGGGCAGTCTGCAAAGCCGCCTCGGACGGGGCGGCGATCAGGGCGTTGACGGCCATTTGCATCGCCTGCGCGCTGGACAGACTGTCGGCATAGGCGCCCTCGGCGATGTCGGCATAGGTCTGGGCCACTTCGGCAGGGGTGGCGGCAAGGGCTGGCGCCGCCAAAAAGGGCAGGCAGGTGCTGGCAAGCAGGGCAAGAAGAATACGGGTCATCGGGAGTCCTGAGCGTAGAGGATTGAAGGGCAGCGTATCAGTGTCGCCGCGACTGTGGCGGCACGGGGAAGGTCGGGCGTTCGGAAGGGTTCATATGCCGGGCCATCGCGTGAATCCACAGACCCAAAGGCCCGGCGGTTTGCACGGCTTCAAAGGCGATTTCGGCGGGCATCATGGTCAGCGCAAAGGCCATTGCATCGTCGCGGTCGCCCGCCGCAGCAGCGGCGACCATCTGGGCAAAGGCGCTTTCATCGCCGCCGATGCAGGTGCAGGTCAGATCATGACGCATCATCGGGCGACGGCCATAGCGCACGATCAGGGTGATCAGATGCGCCAGCAGGTTCACCGCCTGCGCGCCATCTTCGCCCAAAGCGCGGGTGAAATCCTGCGCGACGGCGATGCGGCCATCCTCGTCCTGACACCATTGCCGCATCAGCAGGACCGCGCCCTGTTCCAGCAAGGGCAGATCGGCAAGCGTGCCAACCGGGGCCGCGCCGCGCGGCGCGCGCGTTTGGGGGCGCGAAAACGGGGGGGACCAGAATATGCTCATTTGGTCAGGATCAGCTTTCCGGCCTTGGTGATGCGCAGGGTATAGACATGGTCATCCAGCAGGATCTGGGCGACCTGCGCCCCCGCCATCAGTTTGCGGGCATCAAAGGTCGGCAGTCGCGGCGCAGGCGGCACGGTCAGGGCCGCAAACCCGCTGTCGGGCTGAAGATATGGGGTGCTGTGGACAGTCATCATGGATCCTTTGGCAGACGGGGCTGACAGGCGTCAGGACCGGGCTTCCCGCAAAGGGGGTGGCTGGGCGTGGTTTAATTCTGAGTTATTTTGTCGCCTTTGTAAATCCGATTCTTTCTGTCGCCTTTAGGCGCGATCAAATCGGCTCGCACGACCCGCCCCCTACAGGGCAAACCGCCCGCAATCGGCAAACACCTGCGGGTCCACCACCACCTGCCCCGCCGCCAGATTTTGCGCCAGCCCAACCGGATCGGAATTGCCCAGCAGGATCGATGCAACAACAGGGTCCGCCAGCGCAAACCGCAGGGCCGCCGACAGCAGGCTGACCCCGCCCGCCTGACAGATCGCCTGCATTGCCGTCACCCTTTGGCAAATGTCCGGCGTGGCCAGCGCATAATCAAACCGCGCCCCCGGCACCGCCCCGGTCGCCAGAATGCCCGAATTCAACACCCCGCCGATCACCAACGGCACCCCCATCACCCGGCACAGCGGCAAAAGCTGCACCTGCGCGGACCGGTCCAGCAGGGTATACCGCCCGGCCAACAGGATCACATCCGGCCTGCGCTGCGCCATGACCTCCAGACAGACGGCGACCTCGTTCACCCCCAGCCCCCAAGCGCCGATCACGCCTTCGGCCTTCAGCACCTCCAGTTCCGCAAAGCCGCTGGCCACCAGATCGCCCATATGCCGCGCTGCCTGCGCGGAGCCGTGGGTAGCTTGACCGATGTCATGCAGATACAGAATGTCGATCCGGGTCAGCCCCAGCCGCGCCAGACTTTCACCGACCGACCGCCTGATCCCCGGACCCGAGTAGTCGAACACCACCCGCGCGGGCAATCCGCCGACAAAGCCATACTCCGGCGCGGTTCCGGACCGAACCGGGATCAGCAACCGCCCGGCCTTGGTCGAGATCACGAAACCGTCCCGCGGTTTGTCGGCCAGAAACCGGCCCAGACGCTGTTCGGACAGCCCGGTGCCATAAAACGGCGCGGTGTCGAAACTGCGGATGCCGGCGGTCCAGGCGGCGGTCAGGGTGGCCGTGGCCTGATCTTCAGGGCAGTCCTGATACAGACCCGCGATTCCCGCGCAACCAAAGCTGAACTCGCTTTGCCGCATCCCGGTTTGGCCAAGGGCGCGAAAGGCCATGTCAGGCAAGATGATAGACCTCGGGCAGAAAGCTCCACCACTCGCCATCCGCGGCACTTGGCAGGGGGCGCTGGCAGGGGTCGGTCAGGGCCAGCCAGCGTTTTGTAACCTCTAACCCCCCCAAATGCGCCATATCCGCCGCAAAATCGCTGCCGGCATAGTCCCAATGCGCAAACAAAAGCATCAACGGTTCGGCCAGATAGATGGAGTAGTTGCGGATATGCGCCGCCTTCAGCGCTGCATCCATGTCAGGCCAGGGCGCGGTATGCAACACCTTGTATTCAGTCAGCTTTTCGGGGCGCAGACCGATCACCATCCCCATTCTTTGACCCATCAGCGCAGCCTTGCGCCATCCGGATCAAAGGCCCGCATCCGCGCCACGTCGCACCGCAGCGCCATGCGGTCGCCGGGCCGCGCGGTGGTGTCGCGGCACTCAGTCACCAAAGCCTCGCCACTGTCCAGACGACCATGCACAAAGGCCGTCCCGCCCAGCCGTTCGACCACCTCGACCGTGATGGGCAGACCGGGGGTTTCGGGATCCGCAACCTGCTCCAGATGTTCGGGACGAATGCCCAGTTGCAGCTTTTGCCCCTGCCGCAGCGCCGTCGCAACCGGCGGCAAGGGCAGCACCGCCCCCCCCGCCCGCAACGCCCCGTCCCGCACTTCGGCCGCCAGAAAATTCATGCGGGGCGACCCGATGAACCCGGCGACAAAGGCATTGTCGGGATCGTTGTACAGATCCATCGGGCTGCCGATCTGTTCGATCTTGCCCGCCCGCAGCACGACGATCTTGTCGGCCAGCGTCATCGCCTCGGTCTGGTCATGGGTGACATAGATGATGGTATTGCCCAAAGCCTGATGCAGTTTGGCGATTTCCACCCGCGTCTGCACCCGCAATTCGGCGTCCAGATTGGACAAGGGCTCGTCAAACAGAAACACCTGCGGATCGCGGACGATGGCCCGGCCAATGGCGACGCGCTGACGCTGCCCGCCCGACAGTGCCGCCGGTTTGCGCTGCAACAAGGGTTCCAGTTGCAGGATCGCGGCGGCCTTGGCGACCTTGGCGTCAATCTCTGCCTTGGGGCGGTGGGCCATGCGCAGACCAAAGCTCATGTTCTGCGCCACGGTCATGTGGGGGTACAGGGCATAGGATTGAAACACCATCGCCAGCCCCCGCTGGGCCGGGTCCACGTCGTTCATCCGCTGCCCGGCGATGTGCAGATCACCGCTGGTGATCTCTTCCAGCCCCGCAATGCAGCGCAACAGGGTGGATTTGCCGCAACCCGAAGGGCCGACAAACACGGTGAACTCACCCTTTTCAATCGACAGCGACACGTCGCGCAACACCTCGACCCCGCCGAAACGTTTGGACAGGTTGGACAATTCGATCTG
>JANNBI010000358.1:0-2178 GCA_031385345.1 Paracoccaceae bacterium
TGCGCGATAATGCCAAAGTTCCGGTAGCGGTTCAGCGAATAGTCGCGTGCCATGGTGACCCCTTACCAGCGATAATGGCTGAACGCTTTGTTTGCGTCGGCCATCTTGTGGGTGTCTTCCCGCTTTTTGACAGCGGTGCCACGGTTGTTCACGGCATCCGACAATTCGGCAGCCAGACGCTCTTCCATGGTGTTTTCGTTGCGCTTGCGGGCGGCGATGATCAGCCAGCGGATCGCAAGGGCTTCACGGCGCTCGGTGCGCACTTCGACGGGCACCTGATAGGTGGCACCACCGACGCGGCGCGACCGCACTTCGACAGAGGGCTTCACGTTTTCCAACGCTTCGTGGAAGCACTGGATCGGTTCGCGCTTCAAACGGGTCTGAACCCGCTCAAGTGCGCCATAAACGATGCCTTCAGCGATCGACTTTTTGCCGTCGAGCATCAGGTTGTTCATGAATTTTGTCAGAACCTTATCACCATACTTGGCGTCCGGCAGAATTTCGCGCTTTTCAGCGGCGTGACGACGTGACATTTTCTATCTCCTCACTTCGGACGCTTGGCGCCGTATTTCGAACGACGCTGACGACGGTCTTTGACACCCTGGGTGTCCAAAACGCCGCGGAGGATGTGATAGCGAACGCCGGGAAGGTCTTTGATACGACCGCCGCGGATCAGAACCACAGAGTGTTCCTGCAGGTTGTGCTTTTCGCCGGGAATATAGCAGATCACTTCGAAGCTGTTGGTCAGGCGCACTTTGGCGACTTTCCGCATTGCCGAGTTCGGCTTCTTCGGGGTGGTGGTGTAAACGCGCGTGCATACGCCGCGCTTCTGCGGGCAGGATTCCAAGTGCTGCGACTTGGACTTCCGCACGTTAGGCTCCCGCGGTTTGCGGATAAGCTGTTGGATAGTCGGCATTCACGTACCTCGTGTTGCGCCATCATTAGCGCTGTCAATACTCGCCCCGGATCCCGAGGCACTGCTTCTCGACGTATGTTCTGCGCAGATCGCAAAACACAAACACCGCATTTATCCCGTTTCGGGGATAACACGGTGGAATTCCAGAGGATCGGGGTGTGAACCCGGATCGTGACCACATCAAGTTTTGAACCAAAACGCGAAAGAGAATCCCCTTGCACGGTCTGATTGGGGGCAAATACGCGGTCGGGCAAAGGATGTCAACGGGCGATGGGGCGCGGATCCGGGTCAGGTGGCGGCGCGGATCGCGGCGCGTTTCAAGGCTCTTTCGCGCAGCAACGTGAAGATGCCAGCGCAGACCACAATGGCAGAACCGATCACGGTCCAAAAATCCGGCAAGGCGCCAAAAGCAACCCATCCCAGCAAGATTGCCCACAGCAAAGAGGTATAGCGGAACGGGGCCACGACACCGATATCGCCGGACCGCATGGCGGTGACTGCGCACAGGTAACCGACGATCAGAAAGCTGCCAGCGCCCAGGATTTGTAGACTTTGGGTCAGGCTGACCGCCTGCCAGCCACCCCAGACGGTGCCGATCATCCCCATCGCGGTGACGGCAACCGCCGCCCCCAAAGCCACGATAACGGATGGGACATGGCCCTTCATCGGGCGGACCGCCAGATCGCGGGCGACCACGCAGATGACCGAGGCGACGCCCAGCAGCGCGTAGCGGTCGAACCCGGCGGTGCCGGGGCGGATGATGATCAGCACCCCGACAAACCCGACCAGGATCGCGGTCATGCGTCGCCAGCCGACCTTGTCACCATAGATCAGCGCGGCCCCCAGGGTGACGGCCAGCGGCATGGCTTGCAAAATGGCGGACAGATTGGCCAGCGGCAAGTGAAGCAGGGCCACCAGAAAGAACACCGTCGCGAATACATCCGCGATGGAGCGTATCCCGACAAGTTTCAGATCGCTGCGGGTCAGGCTTTGTCGGAAAGCGCCAGTGCTGACGGCGATCAGGGCAAGGCCGGCCATGGCCAGCAGGCCGCGCAGGGCGATAGTCTGGAACAGGGGCAGCGACTGGGTCACCGCCTTCATGAAGGTATCATTGACGGTGAAGGCCATCATGGAAAGGCACATGTAAGCCGTGCCGCGCAGGTTGTCCGATATTTGCATGGGCGATGCGTAACAGGGACGGCGGCGGGATTCCAGAGGGGGGATTCCAGCGGGGTTCGGGAAGGTGGAGGTTATGAGATAAG
>JANNBI010000376.1:0-2448 GCA_031385345.1 Paracoccaceae bacterium
CGCGCGCCGGACGCCCCGGCGATCAAAGCCGCCTGCAATCCCGCAACCCCGCCGCCCGCGATCAGAATGTCGCAGAACGCATAGGCATGTTCATACCGGTCGGCATCCGCCGTCTTTGGCGCTTTGCCCAGACCCGCCGACTGGCGGATGATCGGTTCAAACACGTGCTTCCACGCCGCCCGAGGATGGATGAAGGTCTTGTAATAGAACCCGGCCGGCAGGAACCGCGCCAAGGCATTGTTGATCACACCAATATCGAATTCCAGACTGGGCCAGTGGTTCTGGCTGGTGGCCACCAACCCATCAAACACCTCGGTCGTCGTGACCCGCGCGTTGGGTTCCAGCCGCGCGCCTTGCCCCAGATTGACCAGACCGTTCGGCTCTTCGGCCCCGCTGGCAATCAACCCGCGCGGACGGTGGTATTTGAAACTGCGCCCCACCAGCATCTGATCATTGGCCAGCAGCGCCGCCGCCAGCGTATCCCCCTGAAACCCGCGCAACCTTTTGCCGTTAAAGGTGAACTCGACGGCGCGGCTGCGGTCGATCAGCCGCCCGCCCTTTTGCAAACGCGTGCTCATTACAGGCCCTTCCAGTCCGGCCGTTTGGCCTTTATCTTCGCGATGATCTCGGCTGGCGGTTCGCTGACTTGTGCGGAGTAGGTGCCAAACACCTCCAGCGTGGCGGTATCGCGCGCCGCAAGGAACCATTTGCCGCAGCCATAGGCATGGCGCCAGCGTTCGAAATGCACGCCCTTGGGGTTTTTGCGCGCAAACATATAGGCCTCGAACTCGGCATCCGACGCGCCGGGCCCAAAGCGTTTCAGATGCGCCTCATAGCCGGGGGCCAGTTCGGTTTCATCGGCTTTGACCCCGCAATAGGGACATTCTAGGATCAGCATTCCGCACCTCTGGCATGCAAAAATGCGGGCACCGCTAGGCACCCGCATGAAATTTCTGACACCACCGCCCGGGACAATGCGGCCCAGGACGACGCGACCTTTTCAGTCGGATTTTTTGAGCAAAGGCTCCACAACCTCGGGAACGTCGATCTTGATATTGACGTCACTCGACTCGGCACCGTCGCCGTAAAGGACATAGACCAGCACCCCAACCGCGACGACAAGGCCGCCCACGATGAAGGCGAGGGTCGAATTTGAACTGCTGTTTTGGTCGGCCATGCGCGTCTCTCCAGTTTCTTGAACAACTGGTTTGAAACGTCTGCCGGGGGTATTGAGTTCCGCATCAATGCGCCACCCCCGCCGCCACGGATTCGTCGATGAACTGCCCCTCGCGGAACCGCCACATGTTGAAGGCCTCGGCCAAAGGCCCCGGCTCGCCTTTGGCCATCAGCTCTGCCATGGCCCAGCCCGATCCCGGAATCGCCTTGAACCCGCCCGTCCCCCAACCACAGTTGATGAAGCAATTTCCCAGCGGTGTTTTTGAAATCAGCGGCGAGCGATCGCCGGTCATATCCACTATCCCGCCCCATTGCCGCAGCATCTTCAGCCGCGAAATCATCGGGAAGGTTTCTATCAACGCGCGCAGCGTCTCCTCGATGTGATGGAAAGACCCGCGCTGGGTATAGTTGTTAAACCCATCGGTGCCGCCCCCGATCACCATCTCGCCCTTGTCGGACTGGCTCATGTATCCATGCACGGTGTTGGCCATGACTACGACATCCATGCAGGGTTTGATCGGTTCGCTGACCAGCGCCTGCAAGGCGACGGCTTCGATGGGCAGGCGAAACCCGGCCATCTCGGCCAGTTGCCCCGAATGCCCCGCCACCACCATCCCGACCTTCTTTGCGCCGATATAGCCCTTGGTGGTGTCCACGCCCACAACCCGGCCCCCTTCGGACCGGATGCCCTTGACCTCGCATTGCTGTATGATGTCCATCCCCATCGCCGAGCAGGCCCGCGCATAGCCCCAGGCCACCGCGTCATGCCGCCCGGTGCCGCCGCGCGCCTGATACAGCGCCCCCAGAACCGGATAGCGCGGCCCGTCGATGTTGATGATCGGCACCAATTCCTGCACCTTGTCGCGCCCGATGTATTCGGTCGAAACACCCTGCAAGGCATTGGCATGGGCGGTGCGCTGATAGCCCCGCACCTCGTGATGCGTCTGCGCCAACATCAGCAATCCCCGGGGCGAGAACATGACGTTGTAATTCAGCTCCTGGCTGAGCGTCTCATACAGTTGCAGCGCCTTGTCGTAGATCGCCGCCGAGGGGTCTTGCAGATAGTTTGACCGGATGATCGTGGTGTTACGCCCGGTATTGCCGCCGCCAAGCCAGCCCTTTTCGATGATCGCGACGTTGCGGATGCCGTGATTCTTGCCAAGGTAATAGGCCGTGGCCAGACCATGCCCCCCCGCCCCCACGATGATCGCGTCATATTCGGCCTTGGGCTCCGGCGATCTCCACGCTTTTTCCCAGCCCAGATGATAGGTC
>JANNBI010000379.1:0-2215 GCA_031385345.1 Paracoccaceae bacterium
AACTGCGGCGACACCCCGGCCTCCAGCGGAAAGCGGCGCAGCAGGCTGGCGCAAAAGGAATGGATGGTCTGAATGCGCAGCCCACCGGGGGTTTCGATGGCGCGGGCGAACAGACGCCGCGCTTCGGACAGGGTTTGCGCTGAATGCGGGCCGGTCAGGCCCAATTCGGTCAGCGACAGATGCAGCCGGGCGTCAGGCAGCATGGCCCAGGCCCCCAGCCGTTTGAACAGACGGTTCTGCATTTCGGACGCCGCCGCCTTGGTATAAGTCAGGCACAGGATATGCGCCGGACTGACCCCGCCCAACAACAGCCGCGCCACCCGGTCCGTCAGAACCGAGGTTTTGCCCGACCCCGCATTGGCCGACAACCATGTCGAGGTGCCGGGATCAGCAGCCATCACCTGCCGCTGGGTCGCTTCATGCTGGATCATCGGGCGTCCCCACATCCAAGGCCTGCGCCACATCCGACATCTGCCATTCGCCATACCGCGCAAGGTGGTCGAAATCGCGGTCCTCCTCGTCGCGTTGCAGCGCGCGGCGAGAGATATAGCCGGTTGAAAGCTTGGCATATTCCGCGATCAGGTGATGAAACTTCGCATAAACCTCGCGCAGGGTTTCGGGCGTAATCTCCATCTCTTCCGGCGTTTCGGGGGATTTGAGGCCGATGTATTGCGTGCGGGCCACTTCGGTGGCGGGCAGATCTGGGAAAGCCCCGTTTTCAACCATCAGCGCGGACAGCAGAAGTTGCTTTTCAAAAGCCTCCTGCTCGGCCCTTTTGGGCGGCGTGCCGGATTTGTAATCGATCAGCGCCACCCTGCCATCGGGCAGCAGATCGGCCCGGTCCAGCCGGCCGAACAGGGTGAAATCTGGGTCGGAAAACCGCATTTCACCCGACACTTCAAACGCGTTGGGGGTGCCGTCGCGGTCAGCCTCGGCGGCGATGATGCGGTCGGCGACGGTGGCCATGCGGGCGTACCACAACAGACGTTCGGTCGGAAAATCGATGGCCTTGGCCAGCAGGGTTTCGGTCAGATCCAGCAACCGGACCTGCGCCAGTTCGGGGGTTTCCCCGGGCGGCGTGTTGCGGATGAACTGATCCATCACCTGATGCAAAACAATGCCCCGGTCGCGCGCATCGGGCGAGGCGCGCAGGGGATCCAGCTTGACCAATCGCAGGACTTTGCGGGCGTAAATCGCATAGGGATCGCGGATCAGGTCGCGGATCGCGGTCAGGGACAGCTTGGACGGGCGCGCGGCCAAGGGCGGGCGCGGCGCGGGACGGGGCGCGCGGACAAGGGCGGGATCGCTGAGATGCGCCGTGGTCGGTTGCGCCGCGCGCGCCGCCAGATCGCGCCAGTCGTCACCGCGCCAGATCATTTGCGCCAAGGCCAACTGGCCGCCCTGATCCGGCAACCCGTTCAGCAGGTTGGTCAGCCGGTTCAACCAGCGCGACGGCACGGTTTCCGCATCCGCATCGCGGCGCGCGCGGGTCAGGATCACCTCGGGCGCGCCCGCCGCCTGCTGATAATCATGCGCCGACAGCCCGATCTGACGTTCGGGAAGCAACAGCCCGGCCTCTTGCCGCATCCGGCGGTTCATCCAAGGGTCGGGCGGCGATTGGCGCGGCCAGATGCCTTCGTTCAGGCCTGCCAAAATCACCCGCTGCGCCCCGGTTTCGCGTGCTTCGCGCGGGCCAAGGATGGTGATAAAGGGGTGGACGGCCAGCACCTTGCGCCCGTCCTGACCCAATTGGTGGATCAGGGTTTCAAACAGCCGCAGGTAATCCGGCGGCGTCACGGGCGCGCCATGCGCGGCCTCATCAGCCAAGTCGGTGAACAGCGCGCGGGCGTTGATCCCGGCCTCTTCCAACCACAACTCACCGCTTTGATCGCTGCCGGCGGTTCCCCGGGCAAACGCCTCGGCCAGCCGCTGATGCTGCGCTGCCGCGGCGTCAAGCGAGGCGTTGGGCGGCAGGGGTAGGTCTGCCAGACAGGCCGCCAAGGCGGTCGCCCAAGGTAAGGCGAAGGGGTCGGTCTGGGTTCTGGCCCAGGTCAAAAGGCTGTCGGGCGTGGGGAAAGCCGGGCCGTTGCGCCGCAATTCCAGCTCCAGCTCGTTGGTCAGGCGCAGATGCTCGCCGCGCTGATCGGCGCTGTGGCAGATCGGATGCCTCAACAAAATCACCAGCGCATCGGCGGTCAGACGGTCGGTCATCATC
>JANNBI010000443.1:0-1729 GCA_031385345.1 Paracoccaceae bacterium
GCTGGCCTGTTTGGCGGCAACGCCAAGGGCCGAGCGGCCGATGGTGGCGACATCGGCATAGGTTGCGAAGATCCGTTCAAAATCCTTGAACATCGCGGCTTCGGATTTGCCGGAATTGATGACCGAGTTCACCTCGGACACGACCTTGTCGATCAGACCGCGGGCCTGATCAACGGTCAGCGCGCGGACCGGTAGGGCAAAGGCCAGAAACCCAGCGCCAGCCGCAAGGCCAGCGCCAAAGGCGCGGCGGGAAAGGGACAGGGAATCATTCGGCATAGGGATCCTCATACGGGTCAACATAGGCGTCCTCCTCGGCGGCGGTGATGCCAAGTTCGAAACGCCGGTTCTGCAAATACAACAGTCTGGCCTGCGCATAGCCATCTGCACTGTCATATAGGACA
Organism: Paracoccaceae bacterium; assembly: GCA_031385345.1. Taxonomy (GTDB): domain Bacteria; phylum Pseudomonadota; class Alphaproteobacteria; order Rhodobacterales; family Rhodobacteraceae; genus CAIYZT01. Next base: position 402 of record JANNBI010000443.1, read on the forward strand.
GAGTCATAGGTTTCGGAATAGCGGCTGCGATCACCAATAGTTGCGACAAGTTTCGCCACGGGCGGCACATAGGCGTAATCCGCCGGAATGATCAACCGCAGGGGGTTCAAAGCCAGATCAACGATGGAACCAAGCGTGTCGCGGTCCGTTGTCGGACCCAGCAAGGGCAGTTCGGCATAATTCCCCTCGGCCATGCCCCAGACATGCAGGGTTTCGCCAAAGTCCGACGGATCGCCGGGAATCCCCAGTGCCGTGGCCGGATCAAACAGCCCGCCGATGCCGATGGTGGAATTGAGCGCGAAGCGCAGGGTATTTTCGGCGGCCTTGTCCAGCCGCAGTTGCAGCAGGTTGTTCACCACCGATTTCGGCCCATCCAGATTGTCGGCGAAATTGGCCACGCCTTCCAGAACCGGATCGGGCGCAACCGTATCCAGACCTGTGGCCACGGGACGCAGAAACGCCTTGTCCACCGCGACGTTGAAGGCGTGAAAATCGCGGTTCTGCGCCTCGGCCGGGTCTTGGATGGCGGCGGGGGTGGTTGCGGCGGCGCAGCCCATCAGCCCCGTCACCACGCCAAGTGCCAGTGCCTTTTTTGCCAAGACGAACGAATTATTCAACATTTGCATCGCCTCAATACCGTTAGGACACGCGGGAGCTTTTACATTTTTCAGGATTAGGCATATGCTGGCCGATGAGGCAAGACAACTGGCAAGCCGTTGCGCAGGACATCAAACAGTGAAATCCCGCCGATGGTGGGCGGGCGGTGAAACATGATGCAGGCAGAATTCAAGCGCGGCCGCGATGAGCTGCGCCATGCGGTGCGTGCCCAGCGGGGATTGCTGGTTGCCGTGTTCGTATTCTCGGTCTTTGTGAACCTTTTGTTGCTGACCGGGCCTTTATATATGTTGCAGGTCTATGACCGTGTTTTGGGCAGCCGCAGCGAGGCGACGCTGTTGGCGCTGTCGCTGTTGGTGGTGTTCTTGTTCGTGATCATGGGCATCCTTGATTTCGTGCGGGCGCGGGTGATGGCGCGGATCGGGGCAAGGGTGCAGGACTCGCTTGACCTGCGGGTCTTTGCCGCGGCGTTGAAGCGGATGGGTTATGTGCCGGGCGACGCTTTGGCCACCGCAGCGCAGCGCGACCTGGAGGCGATCCAGCGGCTGTGGGCGTCGAATGTGCTGATGGCGATGTTCGACATTCCCTGGGCGCTGGTATTTTTCGCCACGATTTTCGTGTTTCATCCGCTGCTGGGCTGGGCGGCAATCGCAGGCGGCGCGGTTCTGGTGGTGGTGACGATCCTGAACCAGCGCATGACGCAGGCCCCGATC
>JANNBI010000450.1:0-5405 GCA_031385345.1 Paracoccaceae bacterium
CAGGCCGAGGTCCGGTTGATGGACATCAATCCAGAACGCCTGTCAGAATCTGAAATCATCGTCGGAAAGCTTGCCCAGACGCTGGGCGGCAAGGCCACGGTCAAAACCTATACCAATCAGCGCCGCGCGCTGGATGGCGCCGATTTTGTGGTCTGCTGCTTTCAGGTCGGCGGCTATGACCCCTGCACCATCACCGATTTTGAAGTGCCCAAAGCCTATGGTCTGCGCCAGACCATTGCCGACACCCTTGGCATCGGCGGTATCATGCGCGGCTTGCGCACGGTTCCGGTGCTGTTCAGCATCTGCGAAGATATGCTGGCCGTCGCCCCCAACGCGATCATGCTGCAATATGTCAACCCGATGGCCATCAACACCTGGGCCATGGCGGCGAAATACCCCACGATCAAACAGGTCGGCCTGTGCCATTCGGTGCAAGGCACGGCCTACGAACTGGCCCGCGATCTGGACATTCCCGTCGAAGAAATCCGCTACCGCGCCGGCGGCATCAACCACATGGCTTTCTACATGACTTTCGAACACCGGCAGGCGGATGGCAGCTACAAAGACCTGTATCCGGCGCTAAAGCGCGGCTATGCCGAGGGGCGTTTTCCGAAACCCTCGCATTGGAACCCGCGCTGCCCGAATAAGGTGCGCTACGAAATGCTGACCCGTCTTGGCTATTTCGTCACCGAATCTTCGGAACATTTCGCGGAATACACGCCGTGGTTCATCAAACGTGACCGTCCCGACCTGATCGAGAAATTCGGCATCCCGCTGGATGAATACCCCGTCCGCTGCGTCGAGCAAATTGCGCGCTGGAAGAAAGAGGCGGAATCCCTGAAAACCGCGAACACGATCGAGGTCAAGGAAAGCCACGAATACGCCAGCCAGATCGTCAATTCGGTCGTGACGGGCGAGCCGAGCGTCATTTACGGCAATCACGGCAACAAGGGCTTTATCCCCCAACTTCCCGATGGCTGCGCGGTCGAAGTGCCGACGCTGGTCGATCACATGGGCCTGCAACCAACCGTGGTGCGCGACATTCCCCCGCAACTGATCGCCCTGATGCGCACCAACATCAACGTTCAGGATCTGACGGTTCAGGCGCTTTTGACCGAAAATCCCGAGCATATCTATCACGCCGCCATGCTGGACCCCCACACCGGGGCAGAACTGGACCTGCAACAGATTTGGGATCTGACGCATGATCTTCTGGCCGCGCATGGCACTTGGCTGCCCGAATGGGCGCGGGTGGACGCGCGCAAGGCGGGTTAAGATGTGGCCCCGGCGGATTGTTGTCGTTGGTGGCGGCACGGCAGGCTGGCTTGCCGCGCTGATGCTTGGCGACGCGGCCCGCCGGGGCAAACACCCCTGCGACCTGACGGTGATTGAAAGCAGCAAGATCGGCACCATCGGCGTGGGCGAAGGCACCACGGCGGTGTTCCGCCAGATGTTGCAGCACTTCGGACTGGACGAGGCGGAATTTCTTGCCGCCACCGGGGCCACGATCAAATTCGGCATCCGCCACCGCGACTGGCGGCGGCTGGGCCATTCCTATGACGGCCCGATTGATGATCCGCACCGCGTGGCGGGACTGCCGGGCGGCAATCTGATGGATCATTATTGGGTGTCGCAGGGCAAATCGGTCGGCTCTGGTCATCTGTTCCAGCACCTGATCAACCGGAACGCCAGCCCCTTCGCCACGGTGGGGGGCAAACGGGTGCCGGTTGGCCCCTTCCATCACGCCTATCATTTCGATCAGGCGCTGGCCGGACGATTCCTGCGATCAAAATCCAAGGCGGTTCAGGTCATCGACGATCAGGTCGCAGGGCTGGACCGTGACGGCGAAACCGGCAACATCCGCGCCCTGCTGCTGGACAGCGGTCAGCGCGTCGAAGGCGATCTGTTCATTGACGCCACCGGCTTTCGCCGCCGTCTGATTGCGGACATCGGGGCCACTTGGATCGGCTATGGCAGCGTCCTGCCGGTCAACCGCGCCATGCCCTTCTGGCTGGATATCCCGTCTGGGGCCGAAATTCCGCCAGTGACGTTGGCTTGGGCGCAAAAATCCGGCTGGATGTGGAAGATCCCGACGCAAGAGCGTTTCGGCTGCGGCTATGTCTATTCAGACGCCCATATCACCCCCGATCAGGCGCAGGCCGAAATCGAAACCGCCCTTGGCCACAAGATTGAACCGCGCAACGACATAAAGATCGACGCCGGGCGGCTGGACCGCAACTGGATCGGCAATTGCGTTGCCTTGGGTCTGTCCTCGTCTTTTCTGGAGCCTCTGGAAGCCACCTCGATCCACGGCACCGTCGTGCAACTGATGCTGCTGTCAACGCTGCTGGGCGATCCGGCAGAGCGCGCGCGCAAGGCTTACAACGGCATCGCCGCCCAGCAAGTTGATGATTTTCGTGACTTTATCCGCCTGCACTATGTCAGCGAACGCCGCGACTCGGCATTCTGGCAAGACGTCGCCACCACGCACCCCGCCGCGGTAACGGACCGGCTGGCCCAGTGGGCGGGCCGCGTTCCGGGGGCCGAGGATTTCCGCCCCCTGCCCTTGGGCCTGCCGCATGTCACCCATGAACTGCACATCCCGGTGCTGGACGGGTTGGGTCTGCTGGACGCATCCAAGGCCAAATCCTGGCTGGCCGCGCGTCCCGATCTGCGGGCCAAGGCGCGCAAGGCCTGTTTGGGGCTGGAATCCGAATACCGCCTCGCCTCGGCCAAGGCCCTGCCGCACCGGGCTTTTCTGGACAGCTTGCACGCGCCCGCCGTGCCCTAAGCCGACTCGGCCCGCGTGGCGCGAAATTCCAGCGGCGACAGCCCGCGCGCGCGCCGGAAAACCTTGGCCATGTAATTCCCGTCGGCAAATCCCGTCGCCGCCGCGATCGCCCCGACCTTCATCTCGGTCGCCAAAAGCAGCCTCTCAATCCTCTCCAACCGTCGATCCAGCACGTAATCCGACGGCGCCCGCCCCAGCGCCTCCGTGAACTGCCGCACGAAATGCGCACGGCTGATCCCTGCCATCTGCGCCAACCGGTCGATGGAGAGGTTTGAGCCAAGATTGCCCTCAATATGCGCCACGACCCGCGCCAAAGCCGGGGCCAATGTCGGCGCGGCAACAGCCCGCGCCGGATAAACCGCGTCATGCAGGACCGACAGGATTCCGTAAGCATGACCCGAGGTTTGGCCATCGCTTTGCCCCGGATTGGCCAGCAGGTCCAGACAATGCCCCGCCAACCGATCCACCAGATCCGCCCCCGGTTCCAGAACCGGACCCCGCGCTTCGATCCACAACCGCGCCAACCGCATCGCCTCGCGTCCGGTCAGCAGAAACCAGAAATATTCCCAGTTTCCACCCCTCTCCAGCCAGTACCGATGCGGATGCGGCATGGTCACCAGCATGGTCTGCCCCGCCCGCAGCCCATAGCGGGTGCCAGCGAAATCCAACCGCCCCTCGCCCAAAACGGTGTGCTGGATGACCAGAAACGGCGAAGTGCCGCGCAGCATTCCATCCCAGGAATAAACCTCGTTCCGGCGCTGTTCATAGCCCGCCGACACCGCCGCACAGTGCAACGGCGAAGCCGCCTGCAACCGGGCCAGATGGGCCACATCATGGCCATGGGTCAGTAGCGCGGACAGCATGAAATTACCCTTCTTCGCACAAGTTTTCTCTATACCCAAACCCCCGCCCGCGCCTATCGTTTTCGCAAATGACTGCAAAGGGGCCACCATGACATTCAAGATCACCATCATTGGCGCAGGGTCGGTCGGCTTTACCAAAAAGCTGTGTTCGGACATTCTGAAGGTCGCGGAATTTGAAGATATCGAAATCGCCCTGACCGATATCAACGCGCATAATCTGGACATGGTGGCGCAAATCCTGCGCCGCATCGTCGAGGTGAACGGGCTGAAAACCCGCATCACCGCCACCACCGACCGCCGCCGCGCGCTGGACGGCGCGCGTTACGTGATGAACGTGGTGCGAATCGGCGGGCTGGAGGCGTTTGAATCCGACATTGGCATCCCACTGAAATACGGCGTCGATCAATGCGTCGGGGATACGATCTGCGCCGGCGGCATCCTGTATGCGCAGCGCGGCATCCACGCCCTTCTGGAATTTTGTCAGGATATACGAGAGGTTGCAGCCCCCGGCGCCCTGCTGCTGAACTATGCCAACCCGATGGCGATGATGACTTGGGCGGCGATTGACGTGGGCCGGGTGAACACCGTCGGCCTGTGTCACGGCGTGCAAAACGGCCATGCCCAGATCGCCCGCGCCCTTGGAGTGCCCAAGGCCGAGACGGATATCGTCTGTTCCGGCATCAACCACCAGACCTGGTATCTTGACCTGCGCCACAATGGCCGCAAAGTCCCGCGAGAGGAGATTCTGGCCGCCTTTGAAAACCATCCGGTCTATTCCAAACAGGAAAAGGTGCGGATCGACGTGATGAAACGGTTTGGCTATTACTCCACTGAAAGCAACGGCCACCTGTCGGAATACCTGCCGTGGTATCGCAAACGGCCCGACCAGATCCTGGATTGGATCAGTCTGGATGAATGGATTCACGGCGAAACCGGCGGCTATCTGCGCTACACCACCGAAAACCGCAACTGGTTCGACACAGATTTTCCGGTGTTTCTGGACGAGGCGGGCAAGCCCCTGTCGGCCTATGACCGCACCGACGAACACGCCAGCCATATCCTTGAGGCGCTGGAAACCGGCCGCGTCTATCGCGGGCATTTCAATGTGAAAAACGGCGGCGCGATCACAAATCTGCCCGCCGATTGCATCATCGAAAGCCCCGGTTTCGTGGACCGCTTCGGCATCAATATGGTCGAAGGCATCACCCTGCCCGACGCCTGCGCGGCCACATGCATGGCCTCGGTCAATGTGCAGCGGATGGGGATGAAGGCGGCGGTGACCGGCGATGTTGAACTGCTGAAACAATCCGTGCTGCACGATCCGCTGGTCGGCGCGATCTGCACGCCCGAGGAGGTTTGGCAGATGGTGGACGAGATGTTGGTCGCCCAAGCCGCTTGGTTGCCGCAATACGCCCATGCCATCCCCGACGCAAAAAAGCGGCTGGAAAACCCCAAGGTCAAAACCCGTAGTTGGGATGGGGCTGCCTGCCAACATGTTAGAAACGTTCAGGAAATGCGCGACGCCGACACCAAACGCAAATCGGCAGGCAAGGTAGAACTGGGCAAAACCGTGATGTCGTGATCAGGCCGTAGGGGCGGTCGCCACGGCCGCCTCGACCCCGCCGGACCGGATGATATCGGCCAAAGTCAGGCTTTCGATCATCACCAGATAGGACCAGAACACCTCGGCAAAGACGCGGCGGATGCGGCAGGCGGCCTCGTCCGCGCAGTCGTCGCAACGCTGATAAGAC
>JANNBI010000460.1:0-2674 GCA_031385345.1 Paracoccaceae bacterium
GGGCGACGGCGATTTCCGCCGATCCGCATTCGATCGGGTTCCACATCTCGGCGCTCTATTCGCCTTTGGGCTGGAAAAGCTGGGCGCAGATCGCGCGGGACTGGCTGGCGGCTCAAGGCTCGGACGAAATGCTGCGCGCGGCGCGCAACACGCTTCTGGGCGAGACATGGGTGGAATCTGGCGACGCGCCGGAATGGCAACGCCTCGCGGATCGCCGCGAGGTTTTTGCGGCGACCGTCCCGCATCTCGGGCTGTTCCTGACCGCCGGGGCCGATGTGCAGAAGGACCGCATCGAGGTCGACGTCTGGGCTTGGGGCCGGGGTCTGGAAAGCTGGCTGGTGGAACACATCGTCATTGCGGGTGGTCCGGAGGATCCAGCAGCCTGGGACAAGCTGACGGCTTTGCTGGGTCGGACTTGGGCGCATGAAAGCGGTGCCGTCATGCAGCTGTCCAAACTCGCCATCGACACCGGCTATGAGGCTCCGGCAGTTTACGCCTGGTCACGGGCGGCCGGTTACGCGCAGGTCACTCCGATCAAGGGCGTGGAAAGCTTCAACCGCTCGACGCCGGTTTCCGGGCCGACCTTCGTCGACGCCACCATCGGCGGCAAACGGTTGCGGCGCGGGGCGCGGCTCTGGACCATCGCCGTCTCCACCTTCAAGGCCGAGACTTACCGCTTCCTGCGGCTGGAGCGGCCGAGCGACGAAGATCGGGCGCTGGGCGTCTGTGACGCGGCTGGCACGATGCACCTGCCCAATTGGGCCGACACCGAGTGGCTGAAGCAGCTCGTGGCCGAACAGATGGTCACCGTGCGCAACAAGCGCGGCTTCGGTCATCAGGAATGGCAGAAGATGCGGGAACGGAACGAGGCCTTGGACTGCCGGGTCTATGCCCGGGCGGCGGCTTGGATCCTCGGCGCCGACCGCTGGGATGAGGCCACCTGGCGCTCTCTGGAAAACCAAGCGGGCGTGGAAACCAAAGAACAGGTTGTGGCCGTGGTGGTTGAACAGACTGCCCCGACCGCCGGAACCGTGCTGACACCGCGCCGCCGCCGATTCGGCGCGGTGACCCCGAAATACATGAGGTAGTGACAATGACTCTGGCAGAAATGCAGGCGCTGCTCAGCGCCCTTCTAGGCATGCGCTTTGGCGGGGTGCGGTCGATCACTTATGACGGGCGACAGATCACCTATGGCTCGGACGCAGAACTTGCGACGGCGATCTTCGATCTGGAACGGCGCATCGCAGCGGCCGACACCACGGTGACGCGGTCACGTGTGTCGCGGCCCTTCGCTTCTAAGGATCTGTGATCATGGCCACGACCAATTGGCGGGCGCGTGTCGGCGCATGGGTCGGCGGCTTTGGCGTGCCGGGCGGGTTCGATGCCACCTCGGGCCAGCGCCGGTTGAAGGGCTTTGTCACGTCGCGCGCCCATGTCAACGCGCTGATCGCTGCCTCCGGGCCGGAAATGAACGCCCGGGCGCGCTGGCTGGTGCGCAACAACGGCTATGCCGCGAACGCCATCGAAAGCTGGGCGGCCAACACAGTCGGCGATGGCATCAGCCCCAATTCCAGCATTGAACAGGCCTCGCGCAAGGATGCGGTGCAGCGCCTCTGGTTGGCCTGGACCGATGATGCCGACGCCGAGGGGCTGACCGATTTCTATGGGCTGCAGCGCCGCGCATCGCGTGAAGTGTTCATGACCGGCGAAGTGTTCCTGCGCTTCCGGGCCCGCCGCTTGGAGGATGGACTGACCGTGCCTCTGCAGATCCAGATGCTGCCGTCTGAAATGTTGCCCCTCAACCACAACGCCTTGGACGGCAATGGCAATGTCATCCGCCAAGGCATCGAATTTGACCGGGTCGGCCGCCGCGTGGCATTCCACTTCCTGCGTCGCCATCCCGGCGACAGCACCGATCCGGGGTTGTCGGGCGAAACTGTCCGGGTTCCGGCCCCTGAGGTTTTGCACATCATTGATCCGGTTGAAGCAGGGCAATTGCGAGGCGTGTCGCGCTTTGCACCAGCCATCGTGAAGCTGTTCCTGCTCGATCAATACGATGACGCCGAGTTGGACCGTAAGAAAGTGGCGGCGATGTATGCGATGTTCGTCACCTCTCCTGCCCCAGACAATCCGCTGGCCCCGCCCGACGAGGAATATGAGGTAGCGCCTGGCCAGGTGGTCCGTCTCGACCCCGGTGAGGACGTCACAGTCAGCGCACCGGCAGATTCCGGGGCAACCTACGAGCCGTTCCAGTATCGCACGCTGCTGCAAATCTCGGCCGCGCTGGGCATTCCCTATGGCTATCTCAGCAACGATGGCGCTAAAGGCAACTTCTCGAATTCGCGACTTTCGCTGATCGAGTTCCGCCGCCGCGTCTCGGCCTGGCAGCACTCGGTGATGGTGTTCCAGATGTGCCGCCCAGTCTGGGCGCGGTTCATGGACACCGCTGTGTTGGCCGGTGCGCTTCGGTTGCCCAGCTATGATCGCCGCCGCGCCGAATATCTGGCCTGCAATTGGCTGCCGACCAAATGGGATTGGGTCGATCCGCTGAAAGACGCCAATGCCGAGATCGCTCAGATCGAAGCGGGCCTGAAGTCCCGCACCCAGGCCATCGCCGAGCGCGGCTATGACGCCGAGCAGGTTGACGCGGAAATCGCCCGCGAACGCAACCGGG
>JANNBI010000484.1:0-17033 GCA_031385345.1 Paracoccaceae bacterium
TTCGTGTCCGAGGGGCTGAAACCCCTGATCGACGGCGTGATGACCTTTGGTGCCGGACATTTCTATGTCAGCCAGTCGGATAAGGGCGGTCTGGTGTTCGGCGGCGATATCGACGGCTACAACTCCTATGCCCAGCGCGGCAACCTGCCCGTGATCGAAGATGTGGCCGAAGGCGGCATGGCCCTGATGCCGATGATCGGCCGCGCAAGGCTGCTGCGCACATGGGGCGGGGTGATGGATATGTCGATGGACGGCAGTCCGATCATCGACAAGACCCATGTGGACGGCCTCTATTTCAACGGCGGCTGGTGCTATGGCGGGTTCAAGGCGACCCCGGCAAGCGGTTGGTGCTTTGCCCATCTTCTGGCCACCGACACGCCGCACAAGACCGCCACCGCCTACCGTTTCGACCGTTTCGCCAAAGGTCTTATGATCGACGAAAAGGGTCAAGGCGCGACCCCGAATTTGCATTGAGATGGTGATGACCCTGAATTCGACCGCCTTCGTCTTGGCAGATATGCCCCAAGCATATCTGCCCGCGCCTGCCTGCCCCCGGGCAGGCGCGTTACCGCGCCAACCCCAGGCAGGCGCGGGCAGATGCAGAGGTCCGGTTGTGGCACCACCCCCCTTGCCGTCGCCTTGCGGCTTTGGGCAACGGACCGAAAACGCTCCACAGGAGCGTTTTAAGATCGGTCCGATCCCCTCTATGAACCTCCTCGCAGGTGAAAAAACATGATCATCAACCACCCGATCCTTGGCCCCCGCGACGCGCAGGAATTCGTCTATCTGGGCGATGCCAGCCTGATCAACCGCCCCGACGGACTGACCGCCCTGCCGCAGGACATGCATGACTACACCTATCTGCGCACCAACCCCGCCGGTCTGCACCGCGAGTTGTGGTATCACGAACAAGGCGACCGGTCCTGGCTGGTCGTCACCCGCAACACCCTGACCCACGAAATCACCCAAGTCGAAATGGCCCGCGATGTGGCCCGGCAGATGGGACGCGCCAAATGACCCAATCCCACCGCATCAATTCAAATATCTGGGCCGGCCAGATCGACCGCGCAAAGACCCTGAATTTCACCTTCGACGGTAAACCCTTTGCAGGTCACCCCGGCGATACTCTCGCCTCCGCTCTCCTCGCCAATGGCGTCCGCCTGATGGGCCGCAGTTTCAAATACCACCGCCCGCGCGGACCGCTCTCGGCTGGATCAGAGGAGCCGAACGCCCTTGTCGAACTGCGCTCTGGCGCGCGGCAGGAACCCAACACCCGCGCCACCGTGGCCGAGCTGTTCGATGGCCTGACCGCCGCCAGCCAGAACCGCTGGCCCTCGCTGGCCTTTGACGCTTTGGCCATCAATGACCGCCTGAACGCCTTTCTGACCGCCGGCTTCTACTACAAAACCTTCATGTGGCCCGCCGCCTTTTGGGAAAAAGTTTACGAGCCGATCATCCGCCGCGCCGCCGGCCTTGGGTCATTGTCGCGGCTGGAAGATCCCGACAGCTATGACAAGGGCTTCCTGCACTGCGATCTGTTGATCATCGGTGCCGGTCCCGCCGGGCTTATGGCCGCCCAGACCGCAGGCCGCGCCGGGTTGCGCGTGGTGTTGGCCGATGAAGACTTCCGCATGGGGGGCCGCCTGAACGCCGAAACCCATATGATCGCGGATCACCCCGGCGCCGACTGGGCCACGGCAACCCTTGCCGAACTCGCCAGCCTGCCGAATGTCCGCCTGCTGCCCCGCACCACCGTCACCGGCGCCTTTGACCACGGCATCTATTCCGCGGTGGAACGGGTCAGCGACCATTTGCCCGCCCCACTGCCCGGCAAACCCCGCCAGACCCTGTGGCGCATCTATGCCGCCCATACCCTCCTTGCCGCTGGCGCGACAGAGCGTCCGATCGCCTTTGAAAGCAACGACCGCCCCGGCATTCTGCTGGCGGGGTCGCTGCGCGCCTATGCCAACCGTTGGGGCGTGACCGTGGGCGACCGGGTGGCGATCTTTACCAACAATGACGACGGGTTGCGCAGCGCGACCGACCTGCAAGCCAAGGGCGTCGATGTGGTTGCCGTCATCGACAGCCGGACGGGCGGCACACTGCTGCCCGGCATCCGCCACCTTCAAGGCGCGCAGGTCATTGACACCAAAGGCCGCCTTGGCCTGTCGTCCATCACCGTCCGCCACGCCAGCGGCAAGGTCGAAACCATCGCCGCCAACGCCCTTGGCGTGTCCGGCGGCTGGAACCCCAATGTGAACATCACGTCACATCACCGCTCCAAACCGATCTGGTCCGAACCGCTTGCCGCTTTTATCCCCGGCCCCGACGCCCCCCAAAACCTCATCGCCGCCGGGGCCGCTGCCGGTCATTTCTCTACCCACGCCGCCCTGAAATCCGGGGCCGAGGCCGCGCGCCAAATCGCGGAAGCCTTGGGCAAACAAGCCCCCTATGTCCTGCCCCAGTCCGAAGATGCCCCGACCCGCATCACCCCCCTGTGGCATGTCCCGCATGGCAAGGGACGCGCCTGGATTGACCAGCAAAACGATGTGACCCTGAAGGACATCAAACTGGCGCACCAGGAAAACTTTGCCCATGTCGAGCATCTGAAACGCTATACCACCCTTGGCATGGCGACCGATCAGGGCAAGACCGGCAACGTCATCGGTCTGGCCGTCATGGCCGAACTGACCAGACAGACCATCCCGCAAACCGGCACCACCGTCTATCGCCCGCCCTATACCCCGGTTGCCATGGGCGCGCTGGCAGGCCGTTCGCGGGGAAAAGACTTCAAACCCACCCGCCTGACCCCCAGCCACCATTGGGCCACCGAACAAGGCGCGGTCTTTGTCGAGGTCGGAAACTGGCTGCGCACCCAATGGATTCCGCGCGACGGCGAAACCACATGGCGCCAATCCGTTGACCGTGAGGTGCTGCAAACCCGCAAATCCGTCGGCATCTGCGACGTGACAACCCTGGGCAAGATCGACATCCAAGGCACCGATGCCGGGGTCTTTCTGGACCGCGTCTATGCCAACACCTTTTCCACCTTGCTCGTCGGCAAATGCCGCTATGGCCTGATGCTGCGCGAAGATGGCATGGTCTTTGACGACGGCACCACCGCCCGCATGGCCGACGCCGAATACGTGATGACCACCACCACCGCCAACGCCGTGACCGTCTTTCGCCACCTTGAATTCTGCCGCCAATGCCTGTGGCCCGATCTGGATGTGCAACTGATCTCGACAACCGAGGCTTGGGCGCAGTATTCCGTCGCTGGCCCCAACGCGCGGAAATTGTTGGAAAAACTGGTTGATCAGGACATTTCCGACGCCGCCTTTCCCTATATGGGGGCGGGCAACATCACTGTGCAGGGCCTGCGCGCTCGCCTGTTCCGCATCTCTTTCTCGGGTGAACTCGCCTATGAAATCGCCGTTCCCACCCGCTATGGCGATGCGCTGATCCGCGCTTTGGTCGCTGCGGGGCAGGAATTTGACGCCGTGGTCTATGGGACCGAAGCCTTGGGCGTCATGCGCGTCGAAAAGGGCCATGTAGCCGGGAATGAACTGAACGGGCAGTCGTCTGCGCTGAACATGGGGCTGGGCAAGATGGTGTCGAAAAAGAAGGACAGCATCGGCATGGCCAACAGCCAGCGTCCCGGCATGAACGATCCCGACGGGCTGCGGCTGGTCGGGGTCAAACCGGTGGACCCCACGGCCACCCTGACCGCCGGCAGTCATTTCCTGCCGCTTGGCGCGCCCGCCACGGCGGAAAACGACGGCGGCTGGCTGACGTCAAAGGTCTATTCGCCGCATCTGGGCAGCGATATTGCGCTGGGCTATCTGAAATCCGGCGATCAGAAGATCGGCACCCGGATGCGCGCCGTCAACCTTCTGGCCGGCACCGATACAGAGGTGGATATCACCTCGCCCCATTTCTTTGACCCGACAGGAGAGCGCCTTCGTGCCTGATCCCTTCCGCCCGCTTACCGCTTTGGGCCAGCCCGATGCGCAGACGCTCACCATCGGCCCGGTCACGATCACCGAACGCTTCGACGTTGCCTTGGCTTCCGTCGCGCTGCGCCGTGACCGCGACAAGGATCTGGCGAAACTGGCCAAAGCCGCCGGTCTGCCCCTGCCCGACGCCGCCAACCATGCGTCGGGCACGCCCTATTCCGCCTTCTGGATGACGCCCGACATGTGGATGGCCGAAGCCCCCCTTGCCAGTCATGACGATATCGCCGCCACGTTGAAACTTGCCCTTGGCGATGTCGCCTCCATCACCGAACAAACTGACGCCTGGGTGCGGTTTGACCTGACCGCACCCGACCTGACCCCATTGCTGGAACGTCTGACCAACCTTGACCTGCCCACCAAATCCGATGGCTTTGCCGCGCGCACCGTGATCGACCATCTGGGCACCTACCTGATCAAACACACCCCAACCGAGGTGACACTTTACGCCCCCCGCGCTTCGGCCCAAAGTCTGCTGCACGCGTTGCAAGTCACCGCCCAATCGCTGATCTGACCGCACTGTCACCCACCCATTTTGCCGCAGCCGCATCCCCCGGCCCGCGGCTTGATCTCTGATGATGTTTCCCTATAGTGAAAATTATCGGCATTGTGTTTCACTTAGGGGATTGTACCTTGGATCAGCCACCGGACCTGCCTGACCTTCCGCGTGGCAAACCCGCCTTCGATCAGGATCCCCACCGCGTCCGCGAAATCTCTGAACGCAATCTTGAAGCCGCGATTGGCCGCGAAGTGCGCAACTTTCGCCGCCAGCAGGGCATGACCGTGGCCGATCTGGCGCAGATCACCGGCCTGTCGATCGGCATGTTGTCCAAGATCGAAAACGGCAACACATCACCCTCGCTGACAACCCTGCAAGTTCTTAGCCACGCGTTTTCCGTCCCCGTCACCTCGTTCTTCAAAAGCTATGAAGAACGGCGCGAGGCGCATCATGTGAAGGCGGGCGATCACCTTGAAATCGAACGCCGCGGCACGCGGGCGGGGCACCAATATAACCTTCTGGGCCATATCGGCTCCAATTCCTCGGGCGTGGTGGTTGAACCCTACCTGATCACCCTGACGACCGAGAGTGACATTTTCCCCGCCTTCCAGCACGAGGGTCTGGAACTGCTGTATATGCTGGAGGGCGAGGTGGATTATCGCCACGGCGATCAGGTCTATCCGCTGAAACCCGGCGACAGCCTGTTTTTCGACGCCGACGCCCCGCACGGACCCGAAGTGCTTGTGACGCTGCCCGCGAAATACCTGTCGGTGATCTCCTACCCACAGGGGTGAGCAGGACAAGAAAACTCTCCAGTGGAGAGTTTTCCCTGCGAACGCCCGAGCAAGCCTGCGAGGGCCGGAGGAGCAGGTTCAAAGCAACACTCCCTTTTGACCGTCTTTTCGGACCGATCAGAACACTCTCCTGTGGAGAGGGTTCCGGTCCGTTGGCCAAAGCCGGAACGGCGTCGGCCAAAGGGTTATCAACAGGTTCGAACCTTGGGCGAAATTGGGCGCGCCTGTCTGGCTGGTGCGGAATCGCGCCTGCCGGGGCAGGCAGGCGCGACCAAATTCGATTGAAATCAAATTTGGCAAAAAAACAAAAGCCGCAACCACCCCCCACAAAAAATTCCCGTCAGGTGAAAAATGTTTCTTAACAGTTGAAACGCGACTCCAACCTTGCTAGCCTGCCTTCAGACCAAAAGGAGACGAATCCATGTGCGGCATCGTTGGGCTATTCCTCAAAGACCCCAAACTTGAACCCCATCTCGGCGCTATGCTGTCGGACATGCTGATCACCATGACCGACCGCGGCCCCGACAGCGCCGGCATCGCCATTTATTCCGGCGCCAAGGACGGCTTGGGCAAGATCACCGTGCAATCCGCCAACCCCGGCGTCGATTTCAAGGCCCTTGACGCCGATCTGCACGCCGCCATCGGCCAGCCCGTCGCCCTGCTGATCAAAAGCTCGCATGCGGTTATCGAAGTGCCGCTTGCCCAGATGGACGCCGCCCGTTCGGCCCTGGCCCATCTGCGGCCCGGCGTCAAAGTGATGTCCTCGGGCGACAGCATCGAGATTTTCAAAGAGGTCGGCCTGCCCCGCGACGTTGCCACCCGGTTCGAAGTGGCGAAGATGCACGGCACCCACGGTATCGGCCATACCCGCATGGCGACCGAATCCGCCGTCACCACCATGGGCGCGCATCCGTTTTCCACCGGGTCGGATCAATGTCTGGTCCACAACGGCAGCCTGTCCAACCACAACGGCGTTCGGCGCGAATTGAAACGCCTTGGCATGACCTTTGAAACCGAAAACGACACCGAGGTCGGCGCCGCCTTCATCAGCCACAAACTGCAATCCGGCGAAACGCTGGACAGTGCGCTGCAATCGACCCTGACCGACCTTGACGGCTTTTTCACCTTTGTTGTCGGCACCAAGAACGGCTTTGGCGTGGTGCGCGATCCCATCGCCTGCAAACCCGCCGTCATGGCCGAAACCGATGCCTATGTCGCCTTCGGGTCGGAATACCGCGCTTTGGTCAACCTGCCGGGGATCGAAACCGCCCGCATCTGGGAACCCGAACCCGCCACCGTCTATTTCTGGGAGCGTTGATCCATGCAGACCTTCGACCTTGGCGCACAAGGCCTGCGCGCCCTGAACTCTGCCCTGCACGCCCTGCGCGGCCAGACCAACATGACCGAATGGGAGGTCATAAATCCCAAAGGCGCCCATGCCATCGCCGCCGGAGTGGACGCCCCGATTGACCTGACCGTGCGCGGTTCGACCGGCTATTACTGTGCCGGCATGAACAAGCTGGCGACCATCCGCGTCAAAGGCTCGGCAGGGCCGGGCGTGGCCGAAAACATGATGTCGGGCACCGTGATCATCGACGGCGACGCCAGCCAATACGCCGGGGCCACCGGGCGCGGCGGCCTGCTGGTGATCAAGGGCAACGCCAGCAGCCGCTGCGGCATTTCGATGAAGGGCATCGATATCGTCGTGCATGGCAACATCGGCCACATGTCCGCCTTCATGGCGCAATCGGGCAACATGGTCGTGCTGGGCGACGCGGGCGAGGCGCTGGGCGACAGCTTGTACGAGGCGCGGCTGTTCGTGCGCGGCTCGGTCAAATCGCTGGGCGCGGATTGCATCGAAAAGGAAATGCGCCCCGAACATCTGGCGCTTCTGGCCGATCTTTTGCAGCGCGGCGAGGCGGATAGCAAAGCCAAACCGTCCGAATTCCGGCGCTATGGCTCAGCCCGCACGCTGTATTCGTTCAACATCGACAACGCATCTTCATATTGAGTCAGCAGCAGAATGTCAGATTTCCCCCGCACCCCGCCGCGTTTCTCCGCCACCTTCACCCCGGCCATCAACGCGGAAATCCGCCGCGCCGCCGCCACTGGCATCTATGACATTCGCGGCGGCGGCACCAAACGCGCCCTGCCGCATTTCGACGACCTCTTGTTCCTTGGCGCCTCGATCAGCCGCTATCCGCTGGAAGGCTACCGCGAAAAATGCGCCACTGATGTCTGGCTTGGCACCCGCTTTGCCAAAAAGCCGATCCATCTGGACATCCCTGTGACCATCGCCGGCATGTCCTTTGGCGCGCTGTCGGGTCCGGCGAAAGAGGCGCTGGGTCGCGGCGCAAGTGCTGCCGGAACCTCCACCACCACCGGTGACGGCGGCATGACCGAGGAAGAGCGCGGCCATTCCCGCACCCTGATCTACCAATATCTGCCCTCGCGCTATGGGATGAACCCCGACGATCTGCGCCGCGCCGATGCCATCGAAATCGTCATCGGTCAGGGCGCGAAACCCGGCGGTGGCGGCATGTTGCTGGGCCAAAAGATCAGCGACCGCGTGGCGATGATGCGCAACCTGCCCAAGGGCATCGACCAGCGCTCCGCCTGCCGTCACCCCGACTGGACCGGTCCCGATGATCTGGAAATCAAGATCATGGAACTGCGCGAAATCACCGATTGGGAAAAGCCGATCTATGTCAAGGTTGGCGGCGCGCGCCCCTATTACGACACGGCTTTGGCGGTGAAGGCCGGGGCGGATGTTGTGGTTCTGGACGGGATGCAAGGCGGCACCGCCGCCACGCAGGATGTGTTCATCGAACATGTCGGCATGCCGATCCTGGCCTGTATCCCCCTTGCCGTGAAGGCGCTGCAAGATCTGGGCATGCACCGCAAGGTGCAGTTGATCGTCTCTGGCGGGATCCGGTCCGGCGCGGACGTGGCCAAGGCCATGGCGCTGGGGGCTGACGCCGTGGCCATCGGCACCGCCGCCCTGATCGCGCTGGGCGACAATGACCCGAAATGGGAATCTGAATATCAAAAGCTTGGCACCACCGCCGACGCCTATGACGACTGGCACGAAGGCCGCGACCCGGCAGGCATCACCACGCAGGATCCCGAACTTTCTGCCCGGTTCGACCCCATCCTTGGGGGCCGCCGTCTGAAAAACTATCTGAAGGTCATGACCTTGGAAGCGCAAACCATCGCCCGCGCCTGTGGCAAGAACCACTTGCACAACCTTGAACCCGAAGACCTGTGTTCCTTGACGATCGAGGCTGCGGCGATGGCGGGCGTGCCGCTGGCTGGCACCTCATGGATCCCCGGACGCAACGGAACCTTCTGAACCCAAACGCGGAAAGCTGGGATAGGGCTTTCCGCCAAGGCATAAATCATAATGACGACAGGGAGTTAGCAACGATGGCAAAAGATCTCGCCAAATGGGCCAAGGACAAGGGCGTCAAGTATTTCATGATTTCCTACACCGATCTGTTCGGGGGTCAGCGCGCCAAACTGGTGCCGACGCAGGCGATCAACGACATGGCCGTTGACGGCGCGGGCTTTGCCGGCTTTGCCACCTGGCTGGACCTGACGCCTGCCCATCCCGACATGATGGCGGTGCCGGATTCCGATTCCGCCATTCAACTGCCCTGGAAGAAAGAAGTTGCCTGGCTCGCCTCCAACTGCGTGATGGAGGAAAAGCCTGTCAAACAGGCGCCGCGCAACGTCCTGCGCAGTTTGATTGACGAGGCCGCCAAAGAGGGCCTGCGCGTCAAGACCGGCGTCGAGCCCGAGTTTTTCCTTCTGACCCCCGAAGGCGACCGGATCGCCGACCCCTATGACAATGCCGAAAAGCCTTGCTACGACCAGCAGGCGATGATGCGCCAGTATGACGTGATCTCGGAGGTTTGCGACTATATGCTGGAGTTGGGCTGGGAGGCCTACCAGAACGACCACGAAGACGCGACCGGACAGTACGAGATGAACTGGAAGTATGACGACGTGCTGCAAACCGCCGACAAGCACAGCTTTTTCAAATTCATGATGAAGTCGGTGGCTGAAAAGCACGGGCTGCGCGCCACCTTCATGCCAAAGCCGTTCAAGGGTCTGACGGGTTCGGGATGTCACGCGCATATCTCGGTCTGGTCGCTGGATGGCAAAAAGAACGCCTTCGCCGATCCGTCCAAAGAGCTGGGCCTGTCGGATCAGGGCCGCCACTTTCTCGGCGGGATCATGAAACACGCCAGCGCCCTGGCTGCGATCTGCAATCCGACCGTGAACAGCTATAAACGCATCAATGCGCCGCGGACTTCGTCCGGGGCAACCTGGGCGCCCAACACGGTGACCTGGACCGGCAACAACCGCACCCATATGGTCCGCGTTCCGGGTCCCGGCCGGTTCGAGCTGCGCCTGCCCGACGGCGCCGCCAACCCCTATCTGATGCAGGCCGTGATCCTTGCTGCCGGTATCGACGGCGTGCGGACCAAGGCCGATCCTGGCCCGCGCCACGACATCGACATGTACCAGATGGGCCATACGATCACGGATGCGCCGAAACTGCCGCTGAACATGCTGGATGCCTTGCGCGATTACGACAAGGACACGACGCTGAAATCCATGATGGGCGCCGAGTTTTCGTCTGCCTATCTGAAGCTGAAGCACAAGGAATGGGACAGCTACGCCTCGCATTTCTCACGCTGGGAGCATGAGAATACGCTGGATATCTGATCTGGTTCTCTCGTCTTCTTGCCCAGTTTGATTTCAATCGAATTGGGCCGCGCCTGCCTGCCCCGGCAGGCGCGTTTGCACGCACCCGCCAGACAGGCGCGCCCCAATTCCCAAATCGCCATGCCTGCGGAACACCCCTTGGCCTGCGGCTTGCGCCTTCAGCCAACGACCCAGAAAACGCTCTCCCAGAGCGTTTTCTGATTGGGTCGAAACAGTAAAGCAACAGCCCCCAACCTAAAAACGCCCGGGGTTTCCCCCGGGCGCTTTCACAAAGATGGTGTCCACGGCGGGATTTGAACCCACGGCCCCAGGATTCGTACCACTTCGGCTTTCGCCGCCCGCGTCTTTGCCAAGGCAAAGACTTTGGTTCGTGGTCTGGACTGTCCCTTGGTCCTAGGCTCGCACCCTTAGACCCTGCCCGTCCAGTCTCTACACCTTCCCTTGGGGTTTCCCCCTTTGGGCTTGGCTCGGGATCGGCACGGTGCGACGCGCACCCCAGCTTTCCCCGACTTTGAGCAGATCCGCCCCGCCGTTTCCAAACGAGGCGCCCAATTTTTACTTTAGGAATCCTGTGCTCTATCCAGCTGAGCTACGCAGACCACATCTTCGCTGATCTGTCTAACGGGCTTGCCCGCCCGGATCAAGTTCGGGTGCAAGGTCAGGGATATTGAAATGAAAAGGGGAAGCGACTTTTTGGCCCACCGCTTCCCCTTACTGTCCGTCGCGCCAGAGTTGAGAGCTTGCAAACGCGCCGGATTTCGCCAGACCCGGACTTGCATCCCGACCTGTTAGCGCTATCATAGGCCAAACCTCTCGACCGATCAAGAGGGGTTTGCCGCCGCGGCTTTTCTCGTTAACAAGGAAAGCAGGCCCCATACCGTGAGATTGATGCCCAGCTACGACCCCAGACGCCCCCTGACCCTGCGCGACGTGTCCGAAGCCTCGGGCGTCAGCGAAATGACGGTCAGCCGCGTGTTGCGCAACCGGGGCGACGTGTCGGTCGCCACCCGCGAAAAGGTGCTGAAAGCCGCGCGTTCGCTGGGATATGTACCAAACAAGATCGCCGGGGCGCTTGCCAGCCAGCGCGTCAATCTGGTCGGCGTTATCATCCCCTCCCTGTCCAACATGGTCTTCCCCGAGGTGATGACCGGCATCTCCGAAGTGCTGGACGGCACGGTCCTGCAACCCGTCGTCGGCGTCACCAACTACTCTCCCGACCGCGAGGAAAAGGTGATCTACGAAATGCTGTCCTGGCGACCCTCGGGGCTGATCATCGCCGGGCTGGAACATACCGCCGCCTCGCATGCCATGCTGGCGCAGGCCGGTGTCCCGATAGTGGAGATCATGGACATCGACGGCACCCCGCTGGATTCGGCTGTGGGTATTTCGCACCGCCGCGCCGGGCGTCAGATGGCCAGCGCGATTGTCGCCGCAGGCTACCGCAAGATCGCCTTTCTGGGCACCCAGATGCCCAACGACCACCGCGCCCGCAAACGTCTGGAAGGCTTTGAAGAGGTTCTTGCCGCCAATGGCCTGACCCTGATCGACCGTGAGTTTTATTCCGGCGGCTCGGCCCTGCTGAAAGGCCGAGAAATGACCGAAGCCGTCTTGTCCCGGTCCCCCGATGTGGATTTTCTGTATTATTCCAATGACATGATCGGGGCAGGGGGCCTGCTGTACTGTCTGGACAAGGGCTTGGATGTGCCGGGCAAGATCGGTCTTGCGGGCTTCAACGGCGTGGAATTGCTGGACGGCATCTCGCGCAAACTGGCCACGATGGACGCCTGTCGTCTGGAAATCGGCCGCCGCGCCGCGCAGATGATCAGCGGCAAGCAGACCCTCGGCAAACCCGCGCCCGAGGTGATCGAACTGTTCCCCGTCCTGCAAACCGGCGACACGATCCGCAAGGGTTAGGGCAAGTGGCTTCTGCCTTTTACCCTTCTTGCCGGAATTGATTTCAATCAAATCAGGCCGCGCCTGCCTGCCCCGGGCAGGCGCGATACCGCGCCAACCCAGGCAGCCGCGCCCTGATTTCCCAAATTTCCGGACTGCTGATCACCCCTTGCCCTGCGCCTTTCGGCTTCAGGCAACTGACCGGACGATTGTCCACTGGACAATCGCCTGATCGGTCAGTCCGAAGTAACCTTAGCCGACCTTACCCCAGCTTGACCCGCAGCATCTGATAGCTTAGCGGCGGCAAGCTGGCGGTCAGACGCCCGGCCTTGACCGCTGCCCCAACACCCTTGGCCGGGACCACGGCCATCGGATTGACGCTGGTGTTGACCGCGTTGACATCGGCATGAACCATGACCTGATGGTCCATCACCACCCCCGCGCCGAAGCCTTCCAGCGCCAGATCCAGATCCAGCGCCTCGGTTTCATGTCGGTTGACCACGAAGAAGGTCAAGATGCCCTCTTCCTCGTTATGCACGCCCGACACATCGACAAAAGGCACCGCATCCGCGACCTCGGCCTTGTAGGTCGGGCCGGTCTGCGCCAGCTGCAACGCCGTCCCCCGCCCATAGACCGAGGCAAAGTAATACGGGTAGTAAATCGTCTGCCGCCATGCCGCGCCCATCGGGTCGGTCATGATCGGGGCGATCACATTCACCAGCTGCGCGATACAGGCAATCTTCACCACATTCGACTTGCGGATAAAGGTGTTCAGGATGCAGCCGACCTGCAAGACATCCTCAAAGTTATAGATATCCTCCAGCAGGCGCGGCGCATGGGGCCAACCCTCGTTGCCCTCCAGAATGGCGCGGTCCTGCGCGTTGGAATGATACCAGACGTTCCATTCGTCAAAGCTGATAAAGACGTCATGCTTCGACCTTTTGTTCGCCTTGACCAAGGCAATCGTCGATTCCACGGTCGAGATATAGGTGTCCAGCTTGTGATTCAGCGCCAGATAGTTCGCGGTGTTCTTGGTACGGTTGGCAAAATACATGTGCAGGCTGATGTGATCGACGTTGTCATAAGTATGCTCCAACACGATCCGCTCCCACTCGGGATAGGTTTTCATATCGGCATTGGACGACCCGCAGACGATCAGTTCCAGTGATTTGTCAAAGGCCCGCAGCGTCTTGGCCACTTCATTCGCCAGACGGCCATATTCATCCGCCGTCTTGTGACCGACCTGCCAAGGCCCGTCCATTTCATTGCCCAGACACCACAGCCGGCAATTGAACGGCTCCGTCCGGCCATTCTTGGCGCGCAGATCGCCCCAATGGCTGCCCACCGGACCGTTCACATATTCCACAAAGTTGCGCGCATCGTCCAACCCGCGCGACCCCAGATTGATCGCCAGCATCATCTGCGTGCCGACCTTGTCGCACCAATCCTGAAACTCGTGCACGCCGACCTGATTGGCATCCGCCGTGTGCCAGGCCAGATCCAGCCGCACCGGGCGCTGATCCTTTGGCCCCACGCCGTCCTCCCAGTTATAGGCCGACACGAAGTTGCCGCCGGGATAACGCACGAAGGGAATGTTCAGATCGCGCACCAGATCGGCCACATCGCCGCGCATGCCGTTTTCATCCGCCGTCGGATGGCCCGGCTCGTAGATGCCGGTATAGATCGCGCGGCCCAGATGCTCCAGAAAGGCGGAATAGATCCGCTCGTCGATCTTGGCGATGGTAAAGTCTTTGTGGGCTGTGACGTTTGTATTCATGTCTCCGTCCCTCCCGACGGGCCACCTGCTGCGGTGACGTGCATATCTGACTTGCAGATATACATCAGGAAAGCTGGCGCGGCGTCAACCCCAAACTGACCGAGTCCGCGCGGTTCTCAACGGCTGGTGGTCAGTCGCATGACAATGTCCTGATCGTAATTGCCAAAGCCCCGGCCAAAAACGTTCAACCCCCCGGGATGCCGCGCGTCATCCTTGACGGCGATTCGAAACCGGATCGACCGATGCGACCCCAGATCCAGATCCTTCAGCGACACCGGCGACATTTTCATCCCGTCGATGAAGGTGCCTTCGACCGTCACCCGCACCGATTTCAGCTTGCCGTACTGGCTGCCTTTCAGCTTCCACCAGCCCGGCGTGTACAGCCCCCGCTGATCGCCATAATCGCCAGGAGAGGTCCATGTTCCCACGTCAATCTGATTGACCGAAAAGGTGATATCGCTGGGCCAATCCGCCGCCGTTCCCGGCACCTCGGACGACAATTCAACAGAAAATTCAACGGCTTCCAGATCGCCCGACATCAGTTTGACGTTGTTGGGAAACTGGTATTCGACGTAACCGCGCGTGAACCACATCAGCCCCGCCGACATGCGGCCGGGGTCCAGATAGGTGTCGGGAACGTCCAGCAACCCGATGATCCCCTCTGTCGAACACAGCCCGCAGGGCGCCGTCACCTCGCAACTGGTGTACAGACCCAAGGGCATCGCCACTTCAATCACGTTCGACCCGGCGCTGGCAGGATCCTTCTTGAACATCACCAGAATCTCGTCAAACAAGGTGTGACAAACCTTCTGATTGCCCTTCTTGGCGCGCTGAGTCTCTGTCCGGATCAGCCCCGCCTCTTCCAGCACCTGCACATTGGCCGACACGCTGGATTGCGGCATTTCCAGCGCCGCCGCGATGGCATTGACGTTCTGCGGTCCCTGATCATGCAGCAATTTCAGGATTCCAACCCGCACCGCCGAGGATAAAGCCTTCAGCGTTTCAATGCCCTCTACCGGGTCAACAATCAGGAAATTGCGGTTCATACCGGGGCCTTTCGTCGGAATGGCCTTGTATATCAGGTTATTCGGTACGGTCAAACCGCGGCGTAGCGACCGATCCGCGCGGCACCAGCTCACACTCGATCTTCACCTGATGCGGCACGGTGGCCCCGCCCGCCCGCGCCAGCAGATCCGCCACTGCCCAGCGCGCCATCTCTTCATGCGGCAGGATCATCGTGGTCAAGGGCGGCTGCAAGGTCGCCGCGATCTCGTCATTGTCGAACCCCACGACCGAGATATCGCCCGGCACCGTCAGCCCCCGCTCGGCCAGCGCCTCATAACAGCCCAGCGCCACGCGGTCGTTGAAACAGAAAATCGCCGTCGGCGGCTCCGGCAGATCCAGCAGACCCAGCATTACCTCACGCCCCGTCACCGCCGTCCAGGCGGGTCCGGCCAGATATTCGGCGCGAAACGCGATGTCATGGCTGGCCAACGCCCGCCGATAGCCCAGCGTGCGGTCCCGGGCCGCCTCGCCCCAGCCTTCGCCGGCGACATGCGCGATCCGGCGATGCCCCGCCGCGATCAGATGCGCCGTGGCGGCATAGGCCCCGGTCACATCCGCCGGCACAACCGATGTCATCCCCCGCCCCGCCGCATGGCAATTCAACAAGACGACCGGCAGGCCCTGCACCGACACCGGCGGCTTGACCGTGCGCGTCACCAGCGCGGTATAAAGCACCCCCACCAGCGCCGCACTTTGCAACACCTCCACCGCCGCGGCCTCCACCTCGGGTTCGCCGCCGGTGCAATAGACCGCCACCAGCGCGCCCTGCGCCGCCGCTTCCATCCGCGCGCCCTCGATGAACTGGGCGGCAAAGGGTGTCGCCATCACTTCGTCGATCAACAGGCCAATCACCCGGACCCCGCTGCGCGGCAGCGCCGCCTTACGGACATAGCCCATGTCTTCGGCCACCGCCCGCACCCGCACCCGCGTTTCCTCGGCGATCCGCGCATTGGGCACGCCCGACAGCACCAGCGACACCGTCGCCTGACTGACCCCCGCCTTCTGGGCAATCTCCACCATCGTCGCGCGTTTGGCCATGCTGCCTCCTGCTGGCAGATGTGCCGAAACTTCTTGCTTTAGGGAAGCGATAAATTTATTGCTAATATATTATCAGATTCGGAGATGCCATGCCCACTCCCGCCCCGATCAGCCTTGATGGCGCATGGCAGTTTCGTCACGAAAACGGCCCTTGGCGCGCGGCGACGGTGCCAATTCCGTGGCAGGCCGAATTTGCCGATCTGCGCCAGTCCTCGGGGACCGGCACCTATCAGCGCCGCTTTGCCCGCCCTCAAATCCCCGCCGGTCACGGCATTAGCTTGCATTTCGGCGCGGTCAGCTATCTGGCCACCGTGCAGCTGAACGGCCAGACCATCGGTCAGCACGAAGGCGGCTATCTGCCCTTCACCTGCGATATTCCCGCCAATCTTCTGCGCGACGACAATGACTTGAACGTCACCTGCCTGCTGCCCGACGGCGCCAGCACCCCCAATTTCGCGGAAATCCCGCATGGCAAGCAAAGCTGGTACGGCCCGATCGGCGGCATCTGGCAATCGGTCACTCTGCTTATCCGCCCCGCCACCCATCTGACCCAATGCGCCATTTCGGCGCAGATCGGTGGCCTTGTGTCGGTGGCCCTGTCGCTGACCGCGCCCTCCTCTGCCACCCTGACGCTGCTGGACCCATCAGGCGCGCAGGTCGCCACCGCCCACCTGCCACTTGGCCAGACCGAAACCCTGCTGGACGTGTCCCATCCGCAGCTTTGGTCGCCCGACAGCCCCCATCTTTACACCCTGCGCGTCGATCTGCCCGACCAGTCCACCACCCACACCTTCGGCTTTCGCGCCTTCACCAGCCAGAATGGCCGCTTCTATCTGAACGGCGCGCCCTTCTATATGCGGGCGGCGCTGGATCAGGATTACTATCCCGAAGGCATCTGCACCCCGCCCTCGCTGGACTATCTGGAGGATCAGTTGCACAAGGCCAAGGCGCTTGGCCTGAACATGCTGCGCTGTCACATCAAGGTGCCCGATCCGCGCTATTACGAGGTTGCCGACCGCCTTGGCATGTTGATCTGGACCGAGATTCCGAACGTCGCGCAATTCACCCCCGCCTCGGCACGCCGTCTGCGCGAAACGATGGAAGGTATCCTGCACCGCGACGGCAATCATCCCTGTATCGTCATCTGGACCCTGATCAACGAGGACTGGGGCACGCGCCTGTGCGAAGATCCCGCGCACCGCGCTTGGCTGGCGCAGGAA
>JANNBI010000501.1:0-1775 GCA_031385345.1 Paracoccaceae bacterium
CCTGGCCGGCAATCTGCTGCTGATCGTGATGTTCTCGGGCTACGAGAACTTCGTCTCCAAGCTGGATCTGGACGGCGAGACGGACCGCCCGCCGTGGATGGGCACCGTCGATTTCTCGGGCCTGAAGATGAAGCTGATCGCCTCGATCGTCGCCATCTCGGGGATCCATTTGCTGAAGGTTTTCATGTCCCTGGGCAAGACTGACGCGGCCTATTCCGTGTCGGTGGATACGATGTTCTGGATGGTCATCATCCATCTGACCTTTGTGACCTCGGGTGTGTTGCTGGCGCTGATGGATTGGCTGACCTCCAAGGCCGACAAACACTGACCCCGGCGCCAGAAGATTTTTCGCCGAAAAATCTTCTGTACCGAAAATTCTTCGCCGAAGAATTTTCTCTGCCCGGGTCTCGCGGGATTTGCCACTGGCATTGCCCGCCCCCCCCGGCTAAAACCGCGACTGAATTTGGGGACACTGATGAACGATCATATCCGCCCACAGCCCGGCATCATGGACATCTCCCTGTACGAAGGCGGCAAGGCTGTCGTCGCGGGCGTTAGCAATGTCATCAAGCTGTCGTCGAACGAGAACCCCTTTGGCCCGTCAGACCGCGCGAAGGATGCGTTCCAACGCTCGGTTCATCAGTTGCACCGCTATCCCAACACCGACCATACCTCGCTGCGCGAAGCGATTGCCGAAACCCACGGCCTTGACCCCGCCCGCGTGATTTGCGGCGTAGGAAGTGACGAGATCATTCACTTCCTGTGTCAGGCCTATGCCGGGCCCAAGGACGAGGTCGTGTTCACCGAACACGGGTTTCTGATGTACCGCATATCGGCCATGGCAGCCGGGGCCACCCCGGTCGAAGTGGCCGAGCGGGAGCGGACGGCCGATGTCGATGCGATCCTGCGCGCCTGCAACCGTCGGACAAAGCTGGTCTTTATCGCCAATCCCAACAATCCGACCGGCACGATGATTTCTGCCGCCGAGGTGGAACGTCTGGCCTCCGGTCTGCCACCCCAGGCCATACTGGTGCTGGACGGCGCCTATGCCGAGTTTGTCGATGGCTATGATGGCGGCCTGTCGCTGATCGAAAAACGCTCCAACGTCGTGATGACCCGCACCTTTTCCAAGATCTACGGTCTGGGCGGTCTGCGGATCGGCTGGGGATATGGCCCCAAGCAGATCGTCGACGTTCTGAACCGGATCCGCGGCCCGTTCAACCTGTCCAACACACAACTTGACGTGGCCGAGGCTGCGGTGCGCGATCAGGATTACGTGGCCAAGTGCCGCAGCGAAAACGCCCGTCTGCGCAATTGGCTGGCGGTGGCTTTGGCGGAACTGGGCCTGCCTTCGGACACCTCGATGGCGAATTTCGTGCTGGCCCGCTTCGCCAGCGTCGAAGAGGCCGAGGCTTGCGACGCCTATCTGCAAAAGCAGGGCCTGATCGTGCGCCGGGTCGCCGGATATAAACTGCCGCATTGCCTGCGGATCACGGTGGGCGACGAATCCTCCTGCCGCCGGGTCGCTCATGCCATCGGACAGTTCAAGGGTGTGAAATGACCGCGCCGATTTACAATCGTGTGGCGCTGATCGGCCTTGGCCTGATCGCGTCGTCAATGAGCCATGCCATGCGCGCCAAGGGGTTGGCGAGCGAAATCGTGGGTCATGCCCAATCCGCCGAAACCCGAGCGACGGCGCTGCAATTGGGCCTGTGCGACCGGGTGTTCGATACGGCGGCCGAGGCGGTGCAGGGTGCTGATCTGGTGGTTCTGGC
>JANNBI010000511.1:0-5555 GCA_031385345.1 Paracoccaceae bacterium
GGTGTCGCCGGGGCCAAGCAGCTGGTCCTCCTCGCCCGAACGCACCCGCAGCGCGCCCTCGATCACCGTCAGATGCTCGCGGCAGCCGCTGGAATGCGGGTCACTTTCCAGCGATCCGCCGGCCTGAAAGGCCAGATCGTACACCTCATGCACGCCCACCGCTTCGGCTGGCGACAAGATGCGGATCTGCACGCCCGTGCCGCGGCCATGGATCACCGGGGCGGCGGTGGCACGCACCACCACGATGCCGGGCTCGGGCTTGTCTTCTAGCAATCCGGCGAAATCGACCTGCAAGGCCTGAGTCAGGTTCCACAAGGTCGCCACGGTAGGAGAGCTTTCGCCCCGTTCAATCTGGCTGACCATAGAACGCGACACGCCCGACAGTTTCGCCACCCCGTCCAGCGACAGGCCGCGCGCCTTGCGGGCTTCGCGCAGCGACGCGGCCAGCCGGTCATGAATATCGGAACGAGGGTTCATGACGCGATTAGAAAGGGAATGCCGCGCGCCGTCAACGACCGACGGCAGGGGTCAGGTGCCACAATAGGTGACATAACGGCCAAATCCAGCGGCGGCGGGCAAAGCATAGGCCTCAGCCTCGACAAACGGGGCGCGAATTGCCGCCAGAAGGGCAGTGAAGGGGGCCATGTCGCCAATGGTTGCCGAGTCCAGCGCCTCTTCGACGCGGTGGTTGCGCGGGATCACGGCCGGATTGGCGGCCAGCAGGCGCAGGTCCGCGCCGGGGGCCAGACGGGCGCGCCAGTGCGGCAACCAATCGCGCAGCGCTGTCTGGTCGGCAAAAAGCCCGGTCAGGGCGGGTGCATCCGCTTCGACCGCCAGTGCCAGACGCCGGAAGGTCAGGGTCCAGTCCGCATCCTGCCCCTCCATCGCGGCCAACAAACCTTCGGCAAGTGCTGCATCCCCAGGCTCCGCCCCCAAAAGCCCCAGCTTGCGCCGCATCACCGCCAGCCATTCGGCCCGGTAGATCCCATCGATCCGGTCCAGCCGGTCATTGGCGATGTCCACGGCTTTTGCGGGATCGGCGTCCAGCAGCGGCAACAGCGCCTCGGCCAGACGCGCC
Source organism: Paracoccaceae bacterium (assembly GCA_031385345.1). GTDB lineage: Bacteria > Pseudomonadota > Alphaproteobacteria > Rhodobacterales > Rhodobacteraceae > CAIYZT01. The sequence goes on from JANNBI010000511.1 coordinate 1,079, forward strand.
AGATTCCAGCCCAGAATCAACGGCTGATTGGCATAGGCATAGCGCCCCTGCCGGTCGATTGAAGAATGGACCGTGCCCGGCGCATAGGCCTCCATATAGGCGCAGGGACCATAATCGATCGTCTCTCCGGACAGCGCCATGTTGTCGGTGTTCATCACGCCGTGGATAAATCCCAGCCCCATCCATTGCGCGATCAGCGCCGCCTGGCGCGCCACCACCCGGTCAAAAAGCCCCAGAGCGTCGCCGGGGGCAAGGTCGGGATCGTGGCGCGCGATGGTGTAATCCAGCAGCGCGCGCAGGGTCGCGGTATCCTTACGCGCCGCCAGAAACTGAAAGCTGCCGACACGGATATGGCTGGCGGCGATGCGGGCGACCACAGCGCCGGGCAGACGGCCAGTGTCGCGCAAGATCGTCTCGCCGGTTGTGGCCACCGCCAGCGCGCGCGTCGTCGGCACACCCAGCGCCGCCATGGATTCCGAAATCAGCACCTCGCGCAACATCGGGCCAAGCGCGGCCTTGCCATCGCCCCCCCGCGAAAACGCCGTCCGACCGGAGCCTTTGAGATGCAGGTCATAGCGGCGACCCTGCGCCGAGATCTCGCCCAGCAGATGCGCGCGGCCATCGCCCAGAACCGGGGAAAAGCCGCCGAACTGATGCCCGGCATAGGCCATCGCAATCGGCGCGGCACCGGGCGGCAGGACGCCGCCCGAAAACCAACCGGCACCCTGCGTTTGCAGGGTCACAAGATCCAGCCCCAGATCGCGGGCAAGGTCATGGTTCAGAAAGGCCAGACCGGGGTTCGGGGCCGGGTCGGGGGTCTGCTCCAGATACAATCCCGCAAGATCGCGTTTCCAGCTGTGCTCAAACTCAAAGGTCATCGGCGTCCCCATTTGCCCTTAGATGGGGCAGCGGCGGGCGGAATGCAAATGGGGGTGCGGGTTCAGGCCGATTTGCGACTGCAAAATGCAGACTTTGCGGCGCCATTGAAAGAGGGTGGTGGTCGGGGCAGAGGGATTCGAACTCTCGACCTACGGTACCCAAAACCGTCGCGCTACCAGGCTGCGCTATGCCCCGACTAGGCGGTGCATACAGGGGATGGTTTCAGAAGAAAAGGGGGGATCGTTGCGGCAAGGCCGGTCGGCAGGAAGGATTGTCGCGCAGGTCAAAGGGCTGGCGCGCAGCGAGAGGGTTTGGCGGACCTGTGAGGGGGCGGCGCGCGGTGGAGGGCGGTTCGGCGCGGCGGATTTTCAGGGGGAGCCGGTGGGCAGAGGCGAGGTTCAGCGCCATAGTCGCGGCACCATCGGTCACGGGGCGAGTGCATCGGGGCCGGGGGATTGCAATTTGCGGCCAGTGGCGCGCGACCAGAGTGTGGCCTTCAATAGCAATCGGCCAAAAATTCAACCGCTCTTGGTTTCAAACACCCGCCTTTTCAGGCGCGCTCATTTCAGCCGCCAATACCCTCCGCCGCCGGCATTTCGCGGCCACACCTTATGGGGCCGGACAGGGCCAAACCGCGAGGTCCGGATCAACAACGGGGTGCAACAGGGCGCTGCCCGGCGTGATCCCCAGGATCTTCGCCAGACCGCCATTGATTTCCAGCACGAATTTAACGCCCTCGCCGCCGTCAATCCCGGTGCGATCCAGCGGCACCGCCATCGGATGCACCTGTGTCACCAACCCGGTCTGGTCGATGAATATCATGTCCAGCGGGATCAGCGTGTCCTTCATCCAGAAGGTCGCGCGTTTGGGCTTGGGATAGACGAACAGCATGCCCGACGACCGCGCCATGCTGTCGCGGTTCATCAGGCCAAGCGACCGTTCTTCGGCGTCATCGGCAATCTCGACGGAAAAGCGCAGTTCGGTGCCGGTCGGGGTGCGCAGGAATACCGCGCTGTCTGAACAGATCGCCCTCGCCCCGGCGCCCGAAGCGCCAAGGGCCAAAGCAGCGCCTAGCGCGAAACGTCGCGCGCCACGAAATCCCAAGGCAGCACCTGAACCGCCATGCGCCCGCGCCGCCCGTCCGAGATTTTCAAACATATCGCTTCACCCGCTTGCAGATCCGCAAACCCAGAGTGCCGAAGAACTTCGATATGCACAAAGATATCTTCAGACTTGCCAAAGACATTGGCAAATCCGAAACCCTTGCTTTTGTCAAACCACTTCACCCGCGCCGGTTCTATTTCCAGAACGGACAGGTCAATCTCTACCCCGTCTCCGGTCAGTTCCGCCATCGACATCGACATAGAGACCGGAGGCTCAATCGCCACGACCTCAATCGCTTGGGTGCCCCGGCTGGTCGCCTGGACTTTGACCGTTATGCCAGAGCCATCGGCGACAGATCCCTGTCCGAAGTTTCGCAAGACATTGGCGTGCAGAAGGATGTCCGTCTGGAATCCTTCAACGACAATAAAGCCAAACCCCTTTGACGGGTCAAACCACTTCACACGACCTTGCACAACCTGCAGGTCCATCTCATCACTAGTCATCTTTAAGGCCACATCCCCAGATAAGCCTGCATGCGTGACCATGCGTGGAACTTCACGAAAGTTTCAAGTACCTTTTACGGACAACGTTCGCAAAGTTTCATGGTGATATCGGTAACTTGCCCGGTTACGATGCGTGAACGGTCATGGATTCAGACGTTTAACCGTCCAAGCATTCCCGGCATCGTCGCGCCGCCATTGAAAGCGGTCATGCAGACGAAACGGACCGTCGGCCCAGAACTCAATCTCGACCGGGCAAAGCCGGAACCCGCCCCAGAACGGCGGACGCTTTGGGTTGGGGCCTTGGGCGACGGTGACTTTGGCCACCTCGGCCAAAAGTGTGCTGCGGCCGGCAAGCGGCTGCGACTGCCGGCTGGCCCAGGCCCCCAGCCGCGACTGCAAAGAGCGTGAGGCATAATAGGCATCGGCCTGTGCCCCCTCTTCGCGCGCCACGGTGCCGCGCACCCGGATCTGACGGCGCAGCGATTTCCAATGCATCACGAAAGCCGCTTTGCCGGTGGCGGTCAGTTCCTGACCCTTGGCACTGTCATAATTCGTGTAAAACACGAAATGCGCCGCCTCGATGTCTTTCAGCAGCACCATGCGGGCATTGGGCATACCCTGCGCATCCACCGTCGACAAAGCGATGGCATTGGGGTCGTTCGGCTCGGTCGCGACGGCCTCGGCCAGCCAGCGGCGCGCGATGTCAAAGGGATCCTCGCCGGCAAATATCCCGCTGCGGTCACTCATGTCGTGGTCTTCCTTCCCTTTGGGCAGCGCCCTTGAAGGACGGCCCCCTTTCGCCTAAACCGGCTGTAACAAAAGTAGTGAGGGACTGGAAATGTCAACCGAGGCGATGACGGAAACCGTGATCACGGGCGGGCTGATGGCGGGCAAACGCGGTCTGGTCATGGGTCTGGCGAATGACAAATCCATCGCCTGGGGCATCGCACAGGCCATTGCCGCCCAAGGTGCCGAGATCGCCTTTTCCTATCAGGGCGAGGCGCTGAAAAAGCGGGTGCAGCCGCTGATCAACTCTATCGGCATGGACGAGATGGTTGAATGTGACGTGGCGGATGAGGCGTCGATGGACGCGCTTTTTGCCCGTCTGGCGGAAAAATGGGGCAAGATCGACTTTCTGGTCCATGCTATCGGCTTTTCCGACAAGGCCGAATTGCGTGGCCGCTATGTGGACACCAGCCGCAACAATTTCCTGATGACCATGGATATCTCGGTCTATTCCTTTACCGCCGTCTGCGCGCGGGCGGCGGCGATGATGAACCCCGGTGGCAGCCTGTTGACGCTAACCTATTACGGCGCGGAAAAGGTCATGCCGCATTACAACGTGATGGGTCTGGCCAAGGCCGCACTTGAAGCTTCGGTAAAATACATCGCGGAAGATCTGGGCAAGGACGGCATCCGCTGCAACGCCATTTCCGCCGGGCCGATCAAGACCCTCGCCGCATCGGGAATTGGTGATTTCCGCTATATCATGCGCTGGAACGAGTTGAACTCGCCCTTGCGCCGCAACGTGACGCAGGAAGAGGTCGGCAAGGCCGCGCTCTATCTGCTGTCCGATCTGGGGTCGGGCACCACGGGCGAGAACCTGCATGTCGATGCGGGCTATCATGTGGTGGGGATGAAGGCGGTGGATGCGCCCGATATCGACGTGGTCACCGCCAAAGCCCAAAAGGCCGAGGCATGACGCTTACCGCTTTCCTGACTGTCGCCACGCTGCTGACATTGGGCGCGATCAGTCCCGGACCGGCGGTGCTGATGTCTGCGCGCACCGGCGTGACCGAGGGCCTGCGCACCGGCTTTTTTCTGGCCATGGGCATTGGTCTGGGCGCGGTGTTCTGGGCGCTTCTGGCGATGTCGGGTCTGGCGCTGCTGTTTCAGATCGCGCCGACGCTGCTGTGGGTGTTCAAGATTGCCGGGGGGCTGTACCTCGTCTGGATGGCTTGGGGCATGTGGCGTCACGCGCCCGAGCCTTT
>JANNBI010000186.1:0-8608 GCA_031385345.1 Paracoccaceae bacterium
GAATGCGAAACCGACCTGTTCGGCGAGCAAGCCGTGCTTTGCGGTGGCCTTATCGAACTGATCCGTATGGGCTTTGAGACGCTGGTTGAAGCCGGCTACGAGCCGGAGATGGCGTATTTCGAATGCCTGCATGAAGTGAAACTGATCGTCGACCTGATCTATGAAGGCGGCATCGCCAACATGGATTATTCGATCTCCAACACCGCCGAATACGGCCAATACGTTTCCGGCCCGCGCATCCTGCCGTATGTTGAAACCAAGGCGCGGATGAAGGCGGTTCTGTCCGACATTCAGTCCGGCAAATTCGTGCGCGACTTCATGCTGGAAAACGCCGTGGGGCAACCCACGATCAAAGCCTCGCGCCGGTCCAACGACGAGCATCAGATCGAACTGGTCGGCAAAAAGCTGCGCGACATGATGCCGTGGATTTCCAAGGGCAAGATGGTCGACAAAGCCCGCAACTAAGGATCACGGCGAAGAAAACGACAGGGCCGGGGGCAATTCCCCCGGCCCTTTTGCGTTAAAGTTGGGGCTTGCTCAGGTCAGGGCTACCAAGGGATCGCCTTGCCCTCCCAATCATAAAACCCCCCGCTTTGCGCGGGCGTCAGCCCGTCCAGCACCCGCAGCAGGTTTGCGGCGGCATCGCCCGGACTGACCGCCGCCAGATTGCCCCCGTATTTCAACGACAAGGGCGTGGCCACATGACCGGGATGCAGGCTAACGACCACGGCCTGCGGATGGCTTCGCGCCACCTCGATCGCGCCGGTGTGGATGAACTGGTTCAGCGCCGCCTTGGCCGCGCGGTAGGAATACCAGCCGCCCAACGCATTGTCCCCGATGGACCCGACACGCGCCGACAAGACCGCAAACCGCGACGGTCTGGCCTTGGGCAGCAGCCGAACGCCATGTTTCAACATCAGCGCCGGACCCATCGCGTTCAACGCGAACTGGTCGCGCATCGACCCGGCCCCCAATCCACGCAGGGATTTTTCCGGGGCCGCCCCGTTCAATTCCAGCGCGCCGGTGGCGACGAATATCAGGTCAAACTCGCCCTCCAATGCGCCCATAACTTCGGCAACGCTGGCCTCATCCGTCACATCCAGACCGTTCGCCCGCCGTGACAGACCCGAAACCTGCACACCCTGCCCGGCCAGAACCCCTGATAAGGCCGCGCCGATGCCGCCACTGTCGCCCACCACCAAAGCCCGCATGTTCCACCTCTTTGTTTGCACAAAGGGTACGCGCGGAAAGGAATATCAGATCAGGTGAAGCCTCGTCCACGCCCGCAAGACTTGGCGCAAAAGGCTCGACCGTAGCCAAACCGGACCAATCCCCGCCGCCATGACGGACGAGGCGTGGACCGGAGAGCGCGACTAAACCGCCGCTTCGACCGCCGCGACGATCTCGGACACGACGCGGTGCAACAGCACCTCATCCTCACATTCCGCCATCACCCGGATCAGGGGTTCGGTTCCGGACTTGCGGATCAGGATGCGGCCCTTGCCTGCGATCCCCGCCTCATGCCCGGCAATCACCGCCTGCACATGCGCCGCATCAAGGGGCCGCGCCCCCGCCGCAAAGCGCACGTTTTTCAGCATCTGCGGCACGGTGTCAAACTGCCGGATCAGGTCGCTGGCGGGTCGCCCCGTCCGCGCCATCTCGGCCAGAAACTGCAACCCCGCGATCAGGCCGTCGCCGGTGGTGGCATAATCGGTCATCACGATATGGCCGGATTGTTCGCCGCCAAGGTTGAACCCGCCACGCCGCATCGCCTCGACCACGTAACGGTCACCGACCGCCGTACGCTCCAACCTCAGACCCTTGACGGCCAGATGCCGTTCCAGCCCAAGGTTCGACATGACCGTGGCCACCAAAGTGCCGCCCTTCAGCCGCCCCTCGTCAGCCCAGCGTGTCGCCAGCAGCGCCATGATCTGATCGCCGTCCGCCACTTGGCCGGTTTCGTCCAGAATCATCACCCGGTCGGCATCCCCGTCCAGCGAAATCCCCATATGCGCGCCATGCGTCACCACGGCCTCAGCCGCGGTCTGGGTATGGGTCGATCCGCAATTGGCGTTGATGTTGGTGCCATTGGGCGTCACCCCGACCGAGATCACCTCGGCCCCCAATTCCCACAGCACATCCGGCGCCGCCTTATACGCCGCCCCATTGGCGCAATCGATCACTACCTTCAGCCCGTCCAGACGCAGACCCGCCGGGAAAGTGGTCTTGACGAACTCCTGATAGCGGCCCCGCCCATCCTCGATGCGTTTGGCGCGGCCGATGTTCTGCGGCTGGGCCAGTTGCACCTCGCCCTCCAGCATGGCCTCAATCTCCGCCTCGGCCTCATCGCTCAGCTTGAATCCGTCGGGGCCAAAGAATTTGATGCCATTGTCCTGATGCGGATTATGGCTGGCGGAAATCATCACCCCCAGATCGGCCCGCATGCTGCGCGTCAGAAACCCCACCGCCGGGGTCGGCACCGGCCCCAGCAGCAGCACATTCATCCCCGTGCTGCACAGCCCCGCCGTCAGCGCGTTTTCCAGCATATAGCCCGAAAGCCGCGTGTCCTTTCCAATCACCACCCGGTGGGACGAACTGCCATCGCGCCGGAAAAACCGCCCCGCCGCCGCACCCAGTTTCAACGCCATCTCGGCGGTCATCGGATAGGTATTGGCCAATCCGCGCACCCCATCGGTGCCAAACAACTTGCGGCTCATCGCGCTTCTCCTTGCGTGACAGCCTGCCAAAGGCTGACCGCCTGTCGTGTTTCGGTCACATCATGCACCCGGATCATCTGTACGCCCTGCGCCAGACCCTGCAAGGCCACGGCCAGACTTCCGGGCATCCGCTTGGCGGCCTCGGCCTCGGCGCCAATGGTGCCGATGAACCGCTTGCGACTGGCGCCCAGCAGCACCGGCAGGCCCAGATCGTGAAACAAGGACAGACGGTTCAGCAGCGCCAGATTATGCGCCAGCGTCTTGCCAAAGCCGATGCCGGGATCAATTGCAATGCGAGCGCGCCCGATGCCAGCCGCCTCGGCCTCCGCCACGCGGGCGGCCAGAGCATCAAAAACATCCAGCAAAACATCGTCATACTGCGGATCGTCCTGCATGGTCGCAGGGTCCGCCAGCGAATGCATCAGGATCACCGGACAATCCTGCGCCGCCGCAAATCCGGCCATGGCCGCGTCAAACTGCAAGGCCGTCACGTCGTTCAGGATCGTGGCCCCCGCAGCAAAGCCCGCCGCCGCCACCCCCGCCTTGCGCGTGTCAATCGACACCGGCCCTTCCAGCCCCCCGGCCCGCAGCGCCGCGATCACCGGGGCGGTGCGCGCAATCTCCTCGGCTTCTGCCACGAAATCGGCACCGGGCCGGGTGCTTTCGCCGCCGATGTCCAGAATATCCGCCCCCGCCGCCATGCGCCGCGCCGCCATCACCGCCGCTTCGGGCCGCAAGAACAACCCGCCATCGGAAAAACTGTCCGGCGTGACGTTCAAGATCCCCATGATCCGCGGCTGGTTCAGGCTTAACCCGCCAAAATCCGCCCGCCCGCCTGACAACCTCGCCCGCGCCGCATCGTCCAACTCTGCCACCGGCAGCACGACGCCCCGCCGCCCCCGCTCCAGCACTTCGACCTGCGAGAACCAACACCAGCCCCCCGCCAGATCCAGCGCCCCTGCCGGGCGGGCGGCATCGGTCATCGCAATCGGTCGCAGATAGACACCCACCCAAAGCCCCTTCATCTTGACACAAATATCCCACGGGGGTCCGGGGGTTGGGAAACCGCCGGCGGCCCGCCGCAAGTCCGTCTATGTCCGATTAAGCCAAAGCCGCCCCGCCGGGCAAGGGCCAAGCGTCAGGCGCGCTCGACCGCGACGCGGCTTCCCGCCGGCAGTGCAACATCGCCGTGAACGATCAGCCGGTCTGCCGCCATCTGCTCGGCCAGCCACAGCGCCAGCGCCACCGGGTCGCGGCTGTGCGGTCCGTCCACGGCATCCAGCACCATTTTCGACGGCGCCCAGACCATCATCTGACCGCGCTTCACGGCCCAGTCCAGTTCAGTCCGGGTCTGCATCACCACGCAGCGCGGATCGCGGGCGGCCAGCACCCAGGCGTTCTGTTCAATCGCCAGCATATCAACCCGGCGCTGCGTCGGTTTATGCCCGGTTTCGGGGCGGGTCAGATCGGGCAGGCCCACGGTCAGGATCACCGGCAGCCCACGCGTCTGCAAGGCGTCCAGCCGCGCCACCAGATCCGCAGCCCCGATCGCCGCATTGTCCAGATACACGACCAAAGGATGCAGCGCCGCCTCTTGCCCGTCCTGCCCCACCACCTTCACCGCCGCCTCCGCGCGCGAGCGGACGATTTCAACCCCCAGCTTGTACGGCCCCACGTCCAGCTTTTCGATCCGCACAAAGGCGCGCATCGCCTGCGGTTCGGCCAGGATCCGCTCGGCGACGCGCTCGGCCAGGGTTTCCAGCAGGTTCAGCCGCTCTGCCGCCAGTTCCAGCGCGATGGACTCGGTGATCCGGTCATAAGACAGAATCCGGTCCACATCATCGTTCAGCGGCTGCGGCGCGGGCCGCACCTCGACCACGACGTTGAACATCACCCTTTGGGTGTGCCCACGTTCTTTCTGAAAGGCCCCGATCTCAACCTCAACCACATGATCGCGCAGGGAAATTCGGTCGCGCGGATCTGCGGTGGCCGAGGCAACGGACCGCTCTTCAGGATGGGCAAAGGCAAGTCGGATATCGGTGGTCATGGCGCACTCGGGTTCGGGCAAAGCATAAAGGGCAAGCTACCGCCTGCCCCTCACTTTACCATGATCTTCCCCGACATACCCAGCCGATTTGCCGACACGCCGGGGCGTTGGGTCAATTCGACGCGTAAAACATATGCGCCCCGATAGAGGCCGTGCGGGTGAAATCATTCGCCCAGGACGGATAGACCGCCTTTGAATGGAAATAGGTCGCGCCGTCCGTCAGGCCCCGGTCGCCGCCCGCCAACATCACCGCGGCGATCCGACCAGCCACTTCGACAGCTGCAGCTTCGCGCATCTTGTCGGCATGGCCGTCGCAGACATAAGAGAACTGGCATGACCCCGACCCGCGCTGCCCGACCACGGCGCAAACCGTATCGGGATAGGCCGGGCTGTCCACCCGGTTCAAAATCACCTCGGCCACGGCATATTGACCCTTCAAAGTCTCACCCCGGGCTTCAAAATACAGCGCCTTGCGCAGGCAATCCCACTGATCCCCACCCTGCGGCGCGTTCTGCGACATCAACCACTGATAGGTATAGTCGATCGCCGCGGGTGCCGCAGCCACTTCGGCCGCGATTTCGGCCTTGGCTTCGGGCTTTGGCCCCAAAGCCAGCGCTGACAGATCTTCGGACGGAACATTTTCCATCGTCGCATGTTCGGTGTTCATCAGGCTGGCGAATTCGGCGCCCAAAGATGCGGTCGGATTGGTGGCTGTGCTTACCGTCACTTCGGCAAAGGCAGCTCCGCTCAGAACCACAAGCGCCACAACGGCGCCGGTCCAACGGTAAGAGACGTGCATATGATCTTGCCCCAGGCTATTTCAGCTTGCCATTGCCAGACCAAGACGGCCCGCTCACAGCAAGCGTTGGGGGTAGGACAGATTCGCCGCGGTGGTCTACCGCTGTTGCCCAAATACAACGCTATTTCTGTAAACTTGCGCGGAAATCCGCCTAAAACTTAATTGTTTACATGAGGTAAACAATGCAAGTCATTGCCTGAAATCAGTTTTTTGACTTATCGAAGGGATCGGTCAAGGCCAGGTGCGCTGCGGCCAATCGGGCCAAAGGCACGCGGTACGGGCTGCACGATACGTAATCGAATCCCTGTTTCCGGCAAAAAGCGATTGATTCGGGGTTGCCGCCATGCTCTCCGCAGATCGAAACCTGAAGATCCTTGCGCGTCGCCCGGCCCCGGTTCACCCCGATTTGCAACAACTCGCCAACGCCGTCCTCGTCCAGAACATGAAACGGATCTTCACGGAACACGCCCTGCTGGACATAGGTATTCATGAACCGCCCGGCATCATCGCGCGACAGACCATAGGTCATCTGCGTCAGGTCATTGGTGCCAAAGGACAAAAACGCGGCGTGCTGCGCGATCTCACCGGCGCGCAGGGCGGCGCGCGGGGTTTCCACCATCACGCCCAGCTTGAAGTCGAACGCCACACCCGATTGCACCCGCACTGCCGCCGCCACGGCATCGACATTGGTTTTCACCAATTCGACCTCGCGCCGGGCTGAAACCAGCGGAATCATGATTTCCGGCACCACCGGCGCACCGCGCTTGGCGACCTCGACCGTGGCTTCAAAGATCGCGCGGGCCTGCATGTCGTAGATCTCGGGCAGGACCACGCCCAACCGGACCCCCCTCATCCCCAGCATCGGGTTGAACTCTGACAGGGCCTCGGCGCGGCGCATCACCTCGGAAAGGGGGCGATCCAAGGCCTCGGCCAATTCGCGAAGACCTTCGCGGCTTTGCGGCAGGAATTCGTGCAAGGGCGGGTCAAACAGGCGGATACAAACCGGTAATCCCGCCATGATTTCAAACAGTTGAATAAAGTCGTCGCGCTGCATCGGCAACAGCCGCGCAAGGGCCGCTTGCCGGTCTTTGGGCGTGTCGGCAAAGATCATCTCGCGCATGACGACCAGACGGTCTTCGTCAAAGAACATATGTTCGGTGCGGCACAGACCAATGCCTTCGGCCTTGAACTGCCGCGCGGTGGCGGCATCGGCGGGCGTATCGGCATTGGCGCGGATACCGATGTCGCGAAAGGTATCGGCCCAGCCCAGCAGCGTCTGAAAGGCGTCATCCAGCGCCGGCGGCAGCAATTCCGCCGCCCCGACCAGACATTCGCCCGCCGTACCATCCAGCGTTATCAGATCGCCCTCACCAAAAATCCGGCCATCGGCGGCGGTCAGGCGACGTTCCTTCATATCCATCCGCACGCCATTGGCCCCGACCACACAAGGCACCCCCAACCCACGCGCGATCACAGCCGCATGGCTGGTCACGCCGCCGCGTTCGGTCAACACGCCCGTGGCCGAGTGCATGCCGCGAATATCCTCCGGCTCGGTTTCGCGGCGCACCAGAATGCACGGCTCTCCCCTTGCCGCGCTGGCCTGCGCCGCATCGGACGAAAACACGATCCGACCCACCGCCGCCCCCGGACTGGCGGCTATCCCCTTGGCAAAGACATCGCGCGGGCCGCGCGGATCGACCTGCGGATGCAGCAATTCCGGCAAGGCGCGCGGTTCCACCCGCAGCACCGCGTCCTCGTGGCTGATGATGCCATCTTCGGCCAAGGCGACGGCAATCTTCAGCCCCGCGCGGGCCGAGCGTGTGACCTTGACCGCATTCAGAACCGACAGATGCCCATCCTCGATGGTGAATTCGATCTGCATTTCCTCGCGCAGCTTTTGCCGACAAACCGCGCCGTGCCGCAGCAGATCGGCGTAGATCTCGGGCGCCAGATCTTGCAACGACGCGCCGCGCTTGTCCTTCGTCAGATAGATCGCCTCGGTCTTGCGCAGGGCGTCGCGGCCCTGCGACTGGCCCAGATAGCGCCCGGTGATCTGCGGCAGGCCGGTGACCGGATCGACAAACTGGATCACGCCCGACCCCGAAATGCCCTGACCGATGCCCTGCGCCATGGATTGCACCACCAGTCCCAGCGCCGCCTCGACCGGCGCGCCCTTGGCTTGCCGCAACAACCGGGCCGAGGTGCCTTCCCAGGCCCGCGCCATCGACCGCAACACTTCGGACAGCTGCCGCGCGGGGTCTTCGGGAAAAGGTTCGTCCATTTCGCGCTCGTAATGTCGCAGCGCCTCTTTCAGCGCGTCGCCCGAGGATTTACCATTTTCGAACATATCGGGGTCAAGACGTGCGACATGAGTGCTATAACTTTGCACAAATCGAAGATAGATCGCATCCGCGGCCTCTGGCCCGTGATCCTGCACCAAGGCGCGGTGCTTGGCCGCATTCATCCCGATGTTCAGGATCGACGCCGGACCGCCCCATTCGGGATTCTCGGGGCTGCACCGCACAGAAATCAGCGGATCGCCACCGAAATTCGACAGAATCGCCGCCACATCAACCACCTGACCACCTGCAATCGCCCGCACCGAGGCGGCGGGCAAAGCCACCGTCGCCGGCACCGGCAGATCCAGCCGCACCAGCCGTTGCAAACATTTCGCGCACCAGCCGTGGGTCTGCGACGTGACGCGCGCGGTCGGCGTGATCAGCGTGAAATCAAGAGCGGTCTGGGGTTTCTGCACTGCGGCACCTTTTGTTTGCGCACGCAGGATACGCCATATCCCCCGTGGCGCAAGTCATACCCAAGGCGCGGGTCGGACCGTGCCACGCGACAATCAGGGCTTTGGTAGCCAAAGGGGGGTTAAATCACCCTTCAACCTTGGTCAGGTCGGCCACACCAGAGCAGATGCTGCGAATCCGCGACAGCAGGTTCAACCGGTTGCGCCGGGTGATCGGGTTGTCGGTGTTGATCTGCACAGCGGTGAAAAACGCATCAATCGGCGCGCGCAACTGGGCCATGGCAGCCATCGCG
>JANNBI010000190.1:0-3365 GCA_031385345.1 Paracoccaceae bacterium
ACGTTCTCGCCCGAGTTGTTGCCCCGGTTCACGCCGGACAGGATCAGGTCCGGCTTGGCGTCTTTCATCACATGGTAAAGGCCAGCGAGGACGCAATCGGCCGGGCTGCCCTCGGCGGCAAAGCGGCGCGGGGCCAGTTCCGCGATCATGGTGGGATGGGTGTAGCTGATGCAATGGCCGACGCCGGATTGTTCAAAGGCGGGGGCGACGGTCCAGACCTCGCCCTGAGGACCAGCGATTTCTGTGGCGATGCGGTGCAGAACCGCAAGGCCGGGGGCGTTGATCCCGTCGTCATTGGTGATAAGAATACGCATGCGGCCCCCTGCTTTCCCCTTGATTAGACCATGGGGCAGGGGGCGGCAAGCGGCGGCTTGGGCATCAACCGCCGGTGACGGGCATGGCGGCCAGACGGTCCAGCGTACCGCGCAGATCGTCGTCGCTGGTCAGCGGGTTCAGCGTGCAAAGTCGCAGGACCGAGCGGCCCGCAATGACGGTCGATGACAGGGTGGCCCAGCCTTCGTCGGTCAGCCGCGCGACCAGACGGGCGTGATCCTTGGCCCCGGCACCGACGCGGGCAAAGGTGACGATGCCCAGCTTGGCGGCAGTCACAAGTTCCCAAGTCTGCGGTTGGGCCTGCACCATCGCCTGCGCGCGTTCAGCAAGGTCAATCCCGGCCTGAATCGCGGCGGCAATCTTGGTCGCGCCGTGGGTCTTGAAGGTCAGCCACAGCTTCAGCGCGCGGGTTTTGCGCGAAAGTTCCAGGGATCGGTTGAAAAGATCCACCTCATCCTCGCCACCCATCACGTCTTTCAGATATTCCGGCGACATGGTGAAGGCACGTTCCAGCGCGCCGGGGTGGCGCACCAGAACCACGCCGCAATCATAGGGCTGGAACAGCCATTTGTGCGGGTCGATGACCAGACTGTCGGCCAGTTCCATCCCGGCAAGTTCGCGCGCGCCTTGGTCGGTCATGGCGGCGGGACCGCCATAAGCGCCGTCGATGTGCAGCCAAAGATCCTGCGCGCGGGCCAGCGCCGCGATTTGGGGCAGGGGGTCCACCGCCCCGGTGTTGGTGGTGCCGGCATTGGCCACAACCATCACCGGTTTGCGGCCAGCGGCCCGGTCGGCGGCGATGGCGGCGGCAAGCGTGTCCAGATCATATTCCTGCCGGGAATTGGTGGGCAGAACCCGGATGTCGGCCGGGTCCAGACCGGCGGCGGTCAGGTTACGCTTCAGGCTGCTGTGGGTCTGGTCGTTCATATAGACCACACCGCGCCCCTTGGCCGCAAAGGCGGCGGCGAAGGCGGTAAAATTGGCCAAAGACCCGCCCGAGACGATGATGCCTTGGGTGCCTTCGGGCATGCGCAGACATTGGCGCAGCCAGTCGATGACGATCAACTCCGTCACCGCGGTGCCGGACCCGCCCACCCAAGAGGTCGCGATGGTGTTAAACCCGGTCCCCAGCCAATCGCCCAGAATGCCAGTAAAGGCGGCGGGCGACGGGACGCGGGCGAAATAGCGCGGGTGATCGCCATGTTGCTGTTTGGGAATGACCTGCGCGCGCAAGGTCGCAAGGGCGGTCGCGGCGTCGGACGGGTCTTGTGGCACGGGACCACCGATCAGCGCCTCCAGGCTGGCGCGGTCAGTCACCTCGATCGCTTTTTCGTCGGCGCGGCCGATCAAGTGGTCAATCACCATTTCGACCATCTGATGGCCCAGGGCCCGCATCTCGGCCTCGGCCATGCCCAGCGTGTCGGCGGCGCGTTGGTTGGTCATGGCCTATTCCACATCAAATTTGACGCCCTGCGCAAGTGGCAGGGACCGGCCATAATTGATCGTGTTGGTGGCGCGGCGCATATAGGCCTTCCAGGCGTCGGACCCGGATTCCCGCCCGCCGCCGGTTTCTTTTTCACCACCAAACGCCCCGCCGATTTCGGCACCAGAGGGGCCAATGTTGACATTCGCTATGCCGCAATCAGAGCCGCGGGCGGACAGGAACGTCTCTGCCTCGCGCATGTCGAGCGTGAAGATAGAGGAAGAGAGGCCTTGTGGCACATCATTGTGCAGATCAAGAACCTCGTCGAAGTCGCTGTATTTCATGACGTAAAGGATCGGGGCAAAGGTTTCGTCCACCACCGGGCCGCATTGGGACGGCATTTCGACCAAGGCCGGGCGGGCGTAATAGGCGCTGTCGGTGGTGACCATGACACGTTCACCCCCTGTCACCTGTCCGCCGTGGGCTTTGGCGGCGGTCAGGGCCGCCTGCATCTTGTCAAAGGCGGTTTGATCGACCAGCGGGCCGACCAGCGTCCCAGCCTCCAGCGGGTTGCCGACCTTGACCGATAGATAGGCTTTTTTCAGCCGCGGGACGAGCGTGTCATAAACCGAGGCGTGAACGAAAAGGCGGCGCAGACTGGTGCAGCGCTGACCGGCGGTGCCCATCGCGGAAAAGGCCACGCCGCGCAGGGTCAGGTCCAAATCAGCCGAGGGCGAGACGATGGCGGCATTGTTGCCGCCCAGTTCCAGCAGCGACCGGCCAAAGCGGGCAGCGACGCGGGGGCCGACCTGCCGGCCCATGACGGTGGACCCGGTGGCCGAAAGCAAAGGAACGCGGGGATCGTCAACCAAGACCTCGCCCAGATCGCGCGCGCCCAGGATCAGGTGCGCCAGACCGTCCGGCACGTCATTGCCCGCCGCGCGGAAGCGGGCGATGGCGGCGGTCAGGGTGGCTTGGGCGCCAATTGCCGACAGAAGGGACTTCTCGGACGGTTTCCAGACCACGGCATTGCCGCAGACAAGGGCGAGCGCGGTGTTCCAGGACCAGACCGCGACCGGGAAGTTGAAGGCGGAAATCACACCGATCACGCCGATCGGGTGCCAGGTTTCCATCATCCGATGCTCATTGCGTTCCGAGGCGATGGTCAGCCCGTAAATCTGGCGCGACAGCCCGACGGCGAAATCGCAGATGTCGATCATTTCCTGAACTTCGCCAAGCCCTTCCGAGGTGATCTTGCCAACTTCGATGGACACGATCCGGCCAAGGGCGGCCTTGTGTTTGCGCAATTCTTCGGCCCAAAGTCGAACCAATTCACCTCGCACGGGGGCAGGTTTGACGCGCCAGATTTTGAAGGCGGCATGGGCCTGCGCGATGGCATCGGTTGTCTGGGCAGCGCTGGCGGTGGGGATCTGGGCCAGAACTTCGCCCGTTATGGGCGAGCGGGCGGCGTAAGTGCCGCCTGAATAGGCCGTTTCCGATACGGACATTTCAGCCATAAGTGATTTTATTTCAGTAGCATAGGTCATGATCTTCATCCTTTGTCTTAAGATGGGGGGCCTAAAGGCGGTCGCCCACCAGATGGGCGAGG
>JANNBI010000080.1:0-1660 GCA_031385345.1 Paracoccaceae bacterium
AACCGCGGGCGAGGAAACCGGTATCCGGTCGGTGTCTTACAAGATTTCCGGCCACAATGCCTATGGCTGGCTGAAATCGGAATCGGGCGTGCATCGGCTGGTCCGCATTTCGCCCTACGATTCGGCGGCGCGGCGGCACACTTCCTTTTCGTCGGTCTGGGTCTATCCCGTGGTCGATGACAACATCGAGATTGACGTGCAAGACAAGGATATCCGCATCGACACCTACCGGTCGTCAGGCGCCGGTGGTCAGCACGTCAACAAGACCGATTCTGCCGTGCGGTTCACCCATTTCCCGTCCGGGATCGTGGTCACTTCCAGCCTGAAATCGCAGCACCAGAACCGCGATATCGCGATGCAGGCGCTGAAATCGCGGCTGTATCAGCAGGAATTGGACAAGCGCAACGCGGCCATACTGGAAGCGCATGAAAGCAAGGGCGATGCGGGCTGGGGCAACCAGATCCGATCCTATGTCTTGCAGCCCTATCAGATGGTCAAGGATCTGCGCACCGGGGTGGAAACCAGCGATACCGGCGGTGTGCTGGACGGTGATCTGGACAAGTTCATGGCGGCGGCCTTGGCGCTGGGGGTTTCGGGCAAAAGCCGCGAGGACGCCTGGGCCGAGGAATGATCCGACTGATCGCCTGCGGCCCGCAGGATTTTGCCGATCTGATCGGCGCGCAGGACTGGCGTGGCTTTGCCATCCCTGACGGCGGGCTGGAGCCTGAGGCGGTTCTGGTGATGCTGCAAGGCTGGTCCGCAAGGTTGGATGCGGCGCAGGGCTGGGGGACATGGCTGGCTGTCGCGCAGGGCGAGGTTGTCGCCTCACTCGCCGTCAAGGACGTGCCACGGGACGGCAGCGTTGAAGTCGGCTACGGCACCGCGCCGGCGCGGCGGGGGCGTGGTCATGCAACGGCGGCTTTGGGGTTGGTCTTGGCGGAACTGGCTGAAAAGGGCCTGCGCCGGGTGACGGCGGAAACCGCCGTGGACAATCCAGCCTCGGGCCGGGTGGTGGCGAAGGCGGGGTTTCAGCAGGTCGGCAGCCGGATTGACCCCGAGGACGGCGCGCTGATCCTGTGGGCGCGGGATCTGGTCTGACCCCATAAGAAACGCACTAAAAAACGGGCGCTGGAAACATCCGCGCCCGCTTTCGCAATCTTGTACGCCTGTCCGAAAGCCTTAGACGCCTTCGCCCGGCACGATCGGCATGTCGATGCGGCTTTGCGGCGGCAGGGGCGAGCGGCCGTTGTTCAACGGATCGTCCTGACGCTGGACCGAGCCTTCGAAATGCGCCCCGGATTCGATGGCGATGGTCTTGTGGATGATGTCGCCTTCGACCCGCGCGGTCGAGGTCAGGCGCACCTTCAGCCCGCGCACCTTGCCGATGACGCGGCCATTGACCACGATGTCATCGGCGACGATTTCGCCCTTGACCGTCGCGGTTTCGCCCACGGTCAGCAAATGGGCGCGAATATCGCCTTCAACGGTGCCTTCAACCTGAATGTCGCCGGTGGTGCGCAGATTGCCCACCACGGTCAGATCGGCAGACAGCACCGAAGCCGCCACTTTGCCCTTGGGCTGCGTGGGGGTAAAATCCATCGAGGGTTTGGTCACAGGTGCCTCCGGCGCTTTGGGCTTGTCAGTCTCGCCCGCTTTGGGG
>JANNBI010000194.1:0-7069 GCA_031385345.1 Paracoccaceae bacterium
GGCGTTGGAGATGGGGTTTTATCTGTCCATGTCGGGCATCGCGACCTTCCCCAAAAGTTCAGACCTGCGCGCCATCTTCGCGGCGGCACCGCTGGACCGCATCCTTTTGGAAACCGACAGCCCCTATCTGGCCCCGATCCCCTTTCGCGGGCGTCGCAACGAACCCGCCTATACCGCATTTACTGCCAAGACGGGCGCACAGGTGTTCGGCGTCACCGAGGCTGCTTTTGCTGCGGCCACCAGCGCCAATTTTGACCGGCTGTTCACCAAAGCTGCGGCAAAGGTGGCAGCCTGAATGGATCAGATGCGGTTCACCATTCTGGGCTGCGGATCGTCGGGCGGCGTGCCAAGACTGGGCAGCCACGGCGCGCAATGGGGCGACTGCGACCCGTCGAACCCGAAAAACCGCCGCCGCCGCTGTTCCCTTCTGGTCGAAAGGATCAGCGCCACGGGAACCACCCGCGCGCTGATCGACACCTCGCCCGACCTGCGTGACCAGTTGATCGGTGCGGGCGTCGGCCAGTTGGACGGCGTGGTTTACACCCATTCCCACGCCGATCATGTGCATGGCATCGACGATCTGCGCGCGGTTGTGTTGAACATGCAAACGCGCCTGCCGGTCTGGGCCGATGCCCCCACCACCGGAGAGTTGATCGCGCGCTTTGGCTATGCTTTCGTGCAGCCCGAGGGGTCGCCCTATCCGCCGATCTTGGATCTGCGCGCCATTGATGGCGCGTTTGACGTGCCGGGCGCGGGTGGTCCGATCCGCTTTGCGCCGTTCCGCGTCGATCACGGCTCGATGGAGGCTTTGGGGTTTCGTATCGGGGATCTGGCCTATCTGCCCGACGTGGTGCGCATTCCCGATGATGTCTGGCCGCAACTGGCGGGCTTGCAGGTCTGGATCATCGACGCTTTGCGCCGCAAGCCGCATCCGACCCATGCCCATCTGGACCTGACGCTAACCTGGATCGCGCACCTGCGCCCGGTCAGCGCAATTCTGACCAACATGCATATCGATCTGGATTACGACACCTTATGTGCCGAATTGCCTGACACCATCCGCCCGGCCTTTGACGGGTTAACCCTGACGATGGATCTGCCGGGATGAGCGCGCTGATCGACGTCATCCTGCCGGTGTTCCTGATCATCGGTTTCGGCTATCTGGCGGCGCGGGCCAAATGGATCAACGGGGCCGAGATTGACGGCATCATGCGCTTTGCCCAAGGCTTTGCCGCCCCGGTCCTGCTGTTCAAGAACATCGCCACCATCGATCTGGCCAGCGCCTTTCAGCCCGGATTGTTACTATCTTTTTATCTCGGCGCTTTTAGCGGATTTACCTTTGGCTTTGTCCTGGCACGCTTTTCCTTTGGCCGGGCCTTGCCGGATTCCGTCGCCATCGGTTTCGCCTGTCTGTTTTCCAACTCGCTTTTGATGGGCGTGCCGATCACCGAACGGGCCTATGGCACGGACGCTTTGGCGGGGAATTTCGCCATCATCTCTATCCATGCGCCGCTGATCTATACCTTCGGGATTGTGGCCATGGAGTTGGCGCTGGCGCGCGAAACCGGCGGCAAGTCGCTGGTGGATTTGTTGCGGCAGATCGCGCGGGGTGTGTTTACCCAGCCCTTGGTGGTGGGTCTGGGTCTGGGGTTTCTGGTCAACCTTTCGGGGGTGGCGCAGCCCGCGTCGATGGCAGCGGCGGTGGCGATGGTGGCAAGTTCCGCCATTCCGACCGCGCTTTTCGGGCTGGGCGGCGTGCTGACCCGCTACCGCCCCGAAGGTGATGCCAAGCTGATCGGCGTGGTGGTTTTCGCCTCACTGATCCTGCATCCGACCGTGACCTATCTGATGGGTCGCTTCGTGTTCGTGCTGGATCTGACGGCGCTGCGGTCGTCCACGGTCACTGCCTCGATGCCGCCGGGGGTCAATGCCTATATGTTCGCCTTCATGTACGGTGTGGGCAAACGGGTGGCGGCGACCAGCATTCTGGTGGCGACAGCGCTAAGTCTGGGAACGGTCTGGGTCTGGCTGCATATCTTGCCGTAACCCCTTGGCGTGAAAGATAAAGCCAAGGAAATTCAACAAGATCTGCGCGGCAAGGATGCTGGTGGATTGGCTGTGGTCATAGTCTGGTGCGACCTCGACTAGATCCATCCCCACAACCTCATGCGCCTTTGCCACGGCTTGCAGCAGTTCCAGCACTTCGTAATACAAGAACCCGCCATGGCTGGGCGTTCCAGTCCCCGGCGCGATAGACGGGCAAAAGCCATCAATATCCAGCGTGACATAGACCCGCGCGCCCACCGGAATGCGCGCCGCCACAGCCTGTGGCCCCATGGCGCGGAATTGGCGCACCGACAGGATATCCGACCCCATACCGCGCGCCGCCTCATATCCTTCGCGCGCGGTAGAGGACACGTTGCGGATGCCGACCTGCGTCAACCCGGTGACAAAGCTCTGTTCCGCAGCCCGCCGCATCGGAGAGCCATGCCCCACCGTCACGCCGTGCCGTTCATCGACGAAATCCAGATGAGCGTCGATTTGCAGGATATGGATCGGTCCCTGCCCGGCAAAGGCCTGAATACACGGGATATTCACCGAATGATCGCCGCCGATCACCACTGGCAGCGCGCCGGCTTTCAAGATCGCCTCGACCCCGGTGCGGATATTGGCGTGGCTGCGGGTGGTGTCGGTGTGGATGATATCGGCATCCCCGATATCGACGATGCGCACGGATTCGGGCAGATAGGTGCAGTCATCCTCGTGGTCGTAAGCCCCGGCATGGCCAAAGGAAAACAGCGTCGATGCCTCGCGCACGGATCGGGGGCCAAAGCGGGCGCCAGCGCGAAACTGGGTGCCGAAATCGAAGGGCGCGCCCATCACGGCGACATCGGCGTCAATCGCGGACCAATCGCCCTGATAGGGCCGTTTGCCAAAGGTCGCGATACCCACGAAGGGCAGGTTCAACCGGCCAGAGTCATATCCATGTGCCATCTGGGTCAGCCCGGCGTGACGCCGCGCAACCGTTCGGACCTGCGGCGCAGCAGTTCCAGCGTGGTCAGCAGCAGGATTGAGAAAATCACCAGAATTGTCGCCACGGCCAGGATCGCCGGGCTGATCGCCTCGCGGATGCCATTCCACATCTGGCGCGGGATGGTTTGCTGTTCGGGACCGGCGATGAACAGCACCGCCACCACCTCGTCAAACGAGGTGACGAAAGCGAACAGGGCACCCGAAATCACACCCGGCAAGATCAGCGGCAGGATCACCTTGAAAAAGGTGATGCGCGGATTGGCCCCCAGACTGGCAGAGGCGCGGATCAGCGACTGGTCAAACCCGGTCAGCGTGGCGGTGACGGTGATGATCACAAAGGGAATGCCCAGCGTGGCATGGGCCATGATGATGCCGATATAGGTCGCGGTCAGACGCCCACAGTCCAGCCCGATCATCCCGCAGGGGCTGGAGTAGAAAAAGAACAACCCGGTTGCGATGATGATGATCGGCACGATCATCGGGCTGATCAGGATCGCCATGATCACCCGCCGGTAAGGCATATCCGGGCGCGACAGGCCCAAAGCTGCCAGCGTCCCCAGAAACGTCGCCAGAATCGTCGCCCAGAACCCGATGATGACCGAGTTCTTGGCCGCCTTCACCCATGTCGCATTGGTCCAGACATCCGACCACCAAGCGCTGTCGCGCACGGCCTCGGGGGCCTGCATGCCGTCGGTCAACAGGTTGTCGTACCAGCGCAGCGAATAGCCCGCGGGATCAAGCGCCAGCATCTTGTCGGTGAAGGTAAAGTAAGGCTCCACATTGAAAGACAGCGGCAGAACCACCAGGATCGGCGCGACCAGAAACACGAAGATCGCCGCGCAGATCGCGATATAGGCATAGTGCCACAAACGTTCCAAGGGGCTGGCATAGACGGGAAGGGCCATGTTGTTTTCCTATCCAAGCTTCAGATTGTCGATGCCGATCAGGCGGTCATAAAGCCAGTACAGCACCAGAACCCCGGCCAGCAGCATCGCAGACAGGGCTGCGGCCAGCGACCAGTTCGATTTATCCATGTGGAAATCGATGAAGTTGGAAATCAGCTGACCATCCGCCCCGCCCACCAGTGCGGGCGTGATGTAATAGCCCACGGCAAGGATGAACACCAACAGCGCCCCAGCCCCGATGCCCGGCAGGGTTTGCGGCAAATAGATGCGCCGGAACGTGGTCCAGCTGGTCGCGCCAAGCGAGCGCGCCGCGCGGGCATAGCTGGGCGGAATGGTTTTCATCACCGAATACAGCGGCAGGATCATGAAGGGCAGCAGAACATGGGTCATCACGATGATTGTCCCGGCCTGATTATACATCATCTTCAGCCGCCCATCCTCGGCAATTATGCCCAGCGCGATCAGCAGATCGTTGACCACGCCCTGCCCTTGCAGCACCACGATCCAACTGGTCGTGCGCACCAGAAGTGAGGTCCAGAACGGCAACAGCACGCAGATCATCAGCACATTCGCCCGTGCCATCGGCAGAACCGCCAGAAGATGCGCCACCGGGAAGGCCAGCACCAGACAGGTCAGGGTGATCAGTCCGGACAGAAGAAAGGTCTTGATGAACAAATAGATATAGATCCGGGTGTTTTCCGGCACCTTTTGGATCGCGCCATCGGGTCCACGCTCCAAATCCACGGAAATCAGATAGAAATCAGCCGTATAGGCCGAGGAGGCGGCGCGCATGGCCACCCAAACCTCTGGCAGCGCCCATTTTTCGTCCAGCGCGATGAACGCCTCTTTGAAGGGCGGCTTCAGATCATTGGCCGCGCGGGCGGTGGACGTGAACAGCGACCGGGTTTCGGACAGGGTGTAATTCACCCGTGTCCCGGCGATGCCTGCGGTTTTTTCCGCCTTCATCACCACAAAATCGGCGGCGAGGGCGGCATAGGCGGCCTCGTCCGGGGGGGTGCCTTCGGGATTGGCAGCGAACCAGGCCTTCAACTGTGGCGCATGGGCGGACAAGCCATCATGATAGACCGACCGGTGCAGCATCTGACCTATGGGAATGATGAAGGTCAGGATCACGAAAATCAGCAAGGGCGCGACCAGCAGGAAGGCCCGGCGTCTGGCCCGCGCCTGCGCCTCGGCCAAAGCCGCCTTCAGCGGGCGACCATCGGCGGTGGTCAGCAGGGCGGTGGCGACGGCCTCGGTCATCTGCGGGGGTCTCTTTTCGGAAATGGTGCGTACGTCTTAAAGGTAGGGGGGCCGAACCCGGCCCCCCCTAAAGTGCAGGACGCTTAGTTCGTGGCCAGCCAGGCGTTGAACCGCTCGTTCAGCTCGCCCTCTTTATCCACCCAGAATTCAAAGTTGGATTCCAGGGCGTTGGTCAGGTTTTCCGGCGCGGTCGGCAGGTTCGGCGCCATCACGGTTTTGCCGTCCTTGTAGATCAGCTCTTCCATCATGGACGACTTGCGGGCCGGACCATACGAGATTTGCTGAGCCTGCGCGCGCAGACCTTCGGTCGAGGTGGCAAAAGCGATGAACTGCATCGCTTCGTCCTTGTTCGGCGCGCCCTTCGGCACGACATACATTTCGTTTTCATAAAGCTGCCCATCCCAGACGATCTGGAACGGCTTGCCTTCGCCCACGGCGGCGTTGAACATCCGGCCATTATAGGCGGTGGTCATCACGACCTCACCGTCCGCCAGCAGCTGCGGCGGCTGTGCGCCGGCTTCCCACCAGACAACCTCGGACTTGATGCTGTCCAGCTTGGCAAAAGCCCGGTCCAGACCTTCTGGGGTGGCCAGCGTTGCATAGACATCGGCCGGCGCCACGCCGTCACCCATCAGGGCAAATTCCAGCACGCCCTTGGCACCCTTGCGCATGCCGCGCTTGCCGGGGAACTTTTCAAGGTCAAAGAAATCGGCAGCGGTCGTCGGTACCGTGCCGGTCAGTTTCGTCGTGTCATAGGCATAGATATTGGCCCAGATGTCGGTAGATACGCCGCATTCGATCACAGCGCCGGGCAGAAAGTCATCCATTGCCGGGGTGCCGTCGGCACCAGCGGGCAGCATGGCGGTGTCAATCGGCTCCAACAAGCCTTCGTCGCACAGACGCACGGCGGCGGCATATTCCAGCGAGGCCACGTCAACCGTGACATTGCCCGCTTCGACCATGGCCTTGATCGGGCCCGACGGATCATCGCTGTCGATCATCATGGTCGCAATCCCGGTGGAGGCCGCGAAAGGCTTCACATGGGCTTCGTTCTGGGCCGCGCCATAGGCACCACCCCAGGACATCACCGTCACATCAGCCGAGGCGGTGAAGGCCACGGTTGACAAAGCGGTGGTAAGGACGAGCAGTTTTTTCATTGATAGCTCCCTGGTTGAAAACTTCGGTCAAGTCCGCCCGTCATCGGGCGGTCCCCTTTTCGGGGGTCACATGGGATCAAGCGCGCGGGCGTCCTGCGGATGCCAGCCCACATTGATCGTCTGTCCGGGGCTAAGGCGGGTCTGCCCCAGCGTGTTGCGCATCTTCATCACGAACTCGGTTGATCCCGCCACCCCCAGCCGCGCGCGCAGGATGTCGCCCATATAGATCACTTCCAGCACCTCGGCGGCGATGGTATGGGCGCCGGGGGGCATCATTTCGGGCTTGAACTCCACCCGTTCGGGCCGGATCGAGACGAGTGTTTTCTGCCCCTTTTCGCGCACATTGACCGGGGTGGCGTCAATCATTTCGCCGTTGGACAGCCGGACCAGCGCGCGGTCGCCCGACAATTCCTCGATCGTGCCCAGAAGTTTGTTATTCTCACCGATGAACTGCGCAACAAAGGAATTGTCGGGGCGTTCGTACAGGTCGGCGGGTGGCGCCAGTTGCTGAATGCGGCCATCGTTGAACACCGCGATGCGGTCGGACATGGTCAGCGCCTCGCCCTGATCATGGGTGACATAGACCACGGTGATGCCAAGGCTTTCATGCAAGTGCTTGATTTCAAACTGCATGTGCTCGCGCAACTGCTTGTCCAATGCGCCAAGGGGTTCATCCATCAGCACCAAGGACGGATCGAAAACCAAGGCGCG
>JANNBI010000087.1:0-5878 GCA_031385345.1 Paracoccaceae bacterium
TGCCTGATTGCCGCCGGTGAAAGTTTTGAATCGCTGGCCCAGCCTGTGGCGCAACTGGACCCGCCCGCGTAAGCACCAGTTTACCCAAAAACGGCCCCGTAGATCAGCTTGACCGAGATGGCCAGCAGCGTCCAGACCACCATCTGAAAGAACAGCTTGTCCGGCAGGATCTTGACCAGCCGGACCCCGGCGAAGACCGCCAGAACCGCGACCGGGGCCAGCATCGCCGCCACCTTCAGACTGCCGATATTGACCTGATCCAGATGCCAGTAAAATGGCAGTTTCAGCAGGTTTACATAGGCAAAAGCGATGGTGGATGTCCCGGCGAACACCGCCTTTTTCATCCCCAAAGGCAGGGTCCAGACCTGATAGGGCGGCCCGCCGGTATGGCTGATGAAACTGGTAAAGCCCGCCACCGCCGTCCAGAACAACCCCGGCGCCACCCGCGCGGGCTTTGGATCGACCACCACATTGCGGGTGATCAGCATGTTCAGCGCAAAGGTGGCGCCGACCAGCCCGATCAGCCCGTTGATCCAGGCCTCTGGCACGATGGCAAAGGTGAAATAGCCAAGGATCACCCCCACCGTCATGCCCGCGACGGCGATGGTCAGGACGCGGCGGTCGAACTCCTTGCGGTAGGCCCAAAGCCCGAACCAATCCGACACGATATAGACCGGCAGCATCAGCCCGGCGGCCAAGGGCGCGGGCATGGCCAGCGACATCAGGGGCACGGTCAGCGCACCGACCACCGGCATGCCGCCCTTGCCCAAGCCGGTCAGCACCGCGCCCAGAATCCCCGCGACCCAGAATTCCCAACCGCTCATCTGAGGTGTCTCATCTTTGGCCTTTCACGATGGCCCTTCCCCCTGCGCATGGAATCACCGATGATCGGTGCGATGCTACGTCGGACGGGGCCAGATCGCCCCGCAAGGCCATGATGTGCCGTTTAGCGCAAACAGTCCTTGTGGGCCAGTGACTTGACCAGACAGGCAATGCCGCAGCGCGGCGGCTTGCCTTGGTTGCCCGTCAGGTTTAGCATACCGTTGTATACAAAGCATTACCTAGCCCTACGGAGGCCCACATGGCTCGACCCAAGATTGCGCTTATCGGCGCTGGCCAGATCGGCGGAACGCTCGCCCATCTTGCCGCCATCAAAGAACTCGGTGACATCATCCTGTTCGACATTGCCGAAGGCACGCCGCAGGGCAAGGCGCTGGACATCGCGCAGTCCGGCCCGTCCGAAGGCTTTGACGCCGTGATGAAAGGGGCCAATTCCTATGCCGAGATTGCCGGGGCCGATGTCTGCATCGTCACCGCCGGTGTGCCGCGCAAACCGGGGATGAGCCGGGATGACCTGCTGGGCATCAACCTGAAGGTGATGAAGGCCGTCGGCGAGGGTCTGCGCGAACATGCCCCCAACGCCTTTGTCATCTGCATCACCAATCCGCTGGATGCGATGGTCTGGGCCCTGCGTGAGTTTTCGGGCCTGCCGCATCACATGGTCGTCGGCATGGCAGGGGTGCTGGATTCGGCGCGCTTCCGGCATTTCCTGTCGCTGGAATTCAACGTCTCGATGCGCGATGTGACCGCCTTTGTGCTGGGCGGGCATGGCGATACGATGGTGCCCCTGACGCGCTATTCGACCGTTGGCGGCATCCCCCTGCCCGATCTGGTGGCGATGGGCTGGACCACGCAAGAGAAACTGGACGCCATCGTGCAGCGCACCCGCGACGGCGGCGCCGAGATTGTCGGCCTGCTGAAGACCGGCTCGGCCTTTTATGCCCCCGCGACCGCCGCGATCGAAATGGCCGAGGCTTATCTGAAGGACCAAAAGCGCCTGCTGCCCTGTGCCGCCTATGTAAAGGGCGCCTTGGGGCTGGACGGGATGTATGTCGGTGTGCCGACGATCCTTGGTGCCGGCGGGGTCGAACGTGTCGTCGATATCAAGATGAACCCCGACGAGATGGCGATGTTCCAGAAATCGGTCGATGCGGTCAAAGGCCTTGTCACCGCCTGCATCGCGATTGATCCGTCTTTGGCCTGACCGGGATTGGGGCAAGGGTCAGATCCGGTCATGACCGGACTGGGCCCCCAACTCTCCCAAGATGCCTGAACCCACCCCAAAAGCGCGTCCTAACGGGCGCGCTTTTTCCCATCGCACCGCCCGGCCCCCAGCCCCCACCCCCTTGACTTCGCCCCCCGTCCGGCCTTCCTTTCCCGCCTGACCTGACAAAGATCCCCCCGATGCCCGATCCCAAACGCATCCTACTTCTGGGCGCCACCGGCACCATTGGCCGCGCCACCCATGCCGTTTTGCAGGGCCGGGGCTACCACGTCACCTGCCTGACCCGCCCCGGACCGGCCTCCCCCGACACCCTGCCGGTCCAGATCACCGATGCCGCCGCCCTGACCGCCGCCGTCCAAAGCCAGCCCTTCGACGCGGTGCTGTCCTGTCTTGCCTCGCGCAGTGGCACGCCGCGCGACGCCTTTGCCATCGACCATGCCGCGCATCTGACCGTCCTGCGTGCCGCCCAATCGGCGCGGATCCCGCAGTTTGTGCAACTGTCAGCGATCTGCGTGCAAAAACCGCTGCTGGCGTTCCAGCACGCCAAACTGGCGTTTGAGGCAGAGTTGATGACCTCGGGCCTGATCTGGTCGATCGTGCGCCCCACCGCCTATTTCAAATCCCTGTCGGGGCAGGTGGCGCGGGTGCAGGCGGGCAAGGCATTCCTGCTGTTTGGCGATGGCGGGTTGACCGCCTGCAAGCCAATCTCCGACCGCGATCTGGGAACCTATCTGGTGGATTGCCTGACCGATCCGGCGCGGCAGACCCGCATCCTGCCCATCGGCGGCCCCGGCCCCGCCATCACCCCGCGCCAGCAGGGGCAGGAAATATTCCGTCTGCTGGGTCAGCCTGCGCGGTTCAAACATGTTCCCGTCGGGCTGATGACCACGATCATCGCGGGTCTGGATCTGGCGGGTCGGCTGTCGCCCAAACTGCGCGACAAGGCCGATCTGGCGCGCATCGGGCGCTATTACGCCACCGAATCCATGCTGGTGCTGAACCCCGCAACCGGGCGCTACGACGCCGAGGCGACGCCGGAAACCGGCAGCGACCGGCTGTTTGATCATTACGCCGACCTGATCAGCGGCAAGGCCCGGACGGATCTGGGCGATCAAGCGGTGTTTTGAGCCTTCCGGCCCCGGCTACATCCCCGCCAGATAGATCCGCACCGCATCCTGCACATGGCGAAACCGGTCGCCACCCAGATGTTTGCCGCCATACCAGCGCGTGACCACCACCAGATGCCCGGTCAGCCCGGCCCGCTCCAGCATCCGGACTATCACCATGCCCGCCCCGGCCTCGCCATCGTCAGATTTCAACGCCCCTTCGGCGCTGATCAGCCCCCAGGAATGATGCGTGGCCTTGGCGAATTTCTTGTCAGCCTTCAGCACCAGCACAAAGGCGCGCGCCTGCGCCTCGGACGCACAAGCGCCGCCCGAGACTGCATATTTGCTGCCCCGGTCGGTGATGATTTTGTCCAATATCCGCAATGACTGGCGTCCCTTGGGCGGGGGTCAGACCCAACCTGGACCGGCCTTAGTCTTCTGACGCAGCTTTCTTGGCATCCGCCGCCGCTTTCAGCTTGGCAAGCATTTCGTCCTTGCTCAGCCGTTTTTCCTTGGGCGCCGAAGCCTTGCCGTCCTTGGGCAGATTGTCCTTGAACCGCGGCGTGTTCTTGCCCACCTTCACCGCGCCTGCTTTGCCGTAATCCATCGTCATCCCCTCGCGCCAAGCGCTCTTTGCCTGCTCTTGCCGCAAAATTCCGGGTTTCGCAAGTCCATGCCTGCGGATCGGCACATCGCTCCGGCCCTTGGTGGATGCGGCACTATGGTTAATATCTGGTAAAGAAGTTTTGCGATTATGTTTTGATTCAAGGACTTGAAGGTTTGTCCAGATCTGGACGCTTCCCCAAACTCCCCCCCTTGACACCCCCCGCCCCCCCGGCCCAAATCCAGCCCGAACCGCCAGACAGGAGCCGCCCCATGCCGCCTTTCACCGCCGAGCTAGAATCCCGTCTGCTGCGCTACACCGCCATCGACAGCCAAAGCGATGAGACGTCGCCCACCTCGCCCTCAACCGCGATTCAGTTGACCATGGCCCGCCTTTTGCAGGACGAATTGCTGGCGATGGGGGCCTCCGAGGTGCAGATCACCCCCTACGGCGCAGTGCTGGCCACCCTGCCCGCCACCACCCCCCATGCCGGGCCGACGCTGGGCCTGCTGGCCCATGTCGACACCGCCCCGCAATTCAACGCCACCGGGGTCAAACCCCGCGTGATCCGGGGCTATAATGGCGGGGCGATCAGCTATCCCGACAATCCGGCCCTGTCGCTGACCCCCGAAGCCTCGCCTTATCTGGCGGGAAAGGTCGGGCATGACATCATCACCGCCTCGGGCCTGACCCTGCTGGGGGCGGATGACAAGGCCGGGGTGGCGATCCTGATGACCGCCGCGCGGCATCTGCTGGACAATCCCCAGATCGCCCGCCCCAAGATCCGCCTTGCCTTTACCCCGGACGAGGAAATTGGCCGCGGCGTCGATGTCCGCCTGCCCGCCGATCTGGGCGCCGATTTCGCCTATGCCTTCGATGGCGGCGCTGTGGGCGAGATTGAGTATGAAAGCTTCTCTGCCGACGGCGCCACCGTCACCATCACCGGCGTTTCGGCCCATCCCGGAATGGCGCGAGGCAAGATGATCAACGCCCTGACCCTTGCCGCCAAATTCGCCGCCGCCCTGCCCGCCGCCCAGACACCCGAGATGACCCAAGGCACCGAAGGCTTCATCCATCTGTACGAGATGACCGGCACGGCGTCCGAGGCCCGGCTGAAATTCATCCTGCGCGATTTTGAGTTGGAAGGGCTGGCAGACAAGGGCGCGCTGCTGCACAGCCTTGCCGCCACCATGCAAGCCAGCGATCCGCGTGCGACGATCTCGGTCGAGATCCGCAAACAATACCGCAACATGCGCTATTGGCTGGAAAAGGATATGTACCCGGTGGATCTGGCCCGCGACGCCGCCCGCGCCTTGGGGATCGAACCGGTTTCGGTGCCGATCCGGGGGGGCACCGACGGGTCGCGGCTGACGGAAATGGGCGTGCCCTGCCCCAATCTGTTCACCGGGATGCAGGATATTCACGGCCCGCTGGAATGGATTTCGGTGCAGGATATGGCGTTGGCGACGCAGCTTTGCCTTGGCATCGCCGCCGCTGCCGCCAAGACCTCGCTCTGACAGCATGGCCTGTTCCTGATCTTCCCGTTCCGCCTTCCCCGTCCCTAAGGTCACATGTCCGATCTCATTTCGCCCTACCACAAGCCCGGCTTTTACGATCAGGCGCTGGCCACGGGTCGGCACCGCGACATCGTTGGGGGGCGGTGGGACGAAACCGGCCGCGCGGAACTTTCGATCCTGCGCGCGGCAGGGATGTTGCCGCAGCATCACCTGCTGGACATTGGCGCGGGATCGCTGCGGCTGGGCTGCAAGGCGGTTCCCTATCTTGAACCCGGCCATTACTGGGCGACCGACAAGTCGCTGGCCCTGATGCGGCACGGCCACGCGAATGAGTTGGCCGATCCCGACCGCCTGCCTGCCGATCACCTGATTGAGGATGAGGATTTCACCTTTCCAGCCGTGCCCCCCGTGATCACCCATGCGCTGGCCTTTGCGGTGTTCACCCATCTGCCGCTGACCCATCTGGCGCAGGCCCTGCCCCGTGTCCACGCGGCCTTTCCCGCCTTGCAGGTGCTGCTGTTCACCGTGTTTCTGGCGCCCGAGGGCACTACCGGGCCGCTGCGCCAGCCCGACGGCGTGGTCACCC
>JANNBI010000088.1:0-2154 GCA_031385345.1 Paracoccaceae bacterium
GGTGTCATTGCCATCGGCGCCGGATGACAGGTTGGTTGTCAGGTTGACCGTGACCGCCGCCGTTGCCGAGGCGTAACTGGCATAGTCGGTTCCAACCCCGCCGTTGATCGTGTCATTCCCGGCCAGGCCGATCAGAATGTCGTTGCCTGCATCGCCAAAAAGCGAGTCGGCAGAGGTCGAAGCCGTGACCGTATCGTTACCAGTCGTACCGTTAAATGTAGGCATGGCAGCATTCCTTAACAAAATCGGTTCACTGAAAACCGGCACGCATGGTCCCCACCACGGCTTAGAGATAACCAACAATCGGGGCTGGAATGGGGCGCTTCGGGGGGACATTAGGGAAACTTTGTGGCAAATGCTTTCGCCTGAGGGCGGAGTTGGCCAGTGGGTCAGTGTGAGTATTATGCTTTATATCAATAGGATAGGCAGGATTTATCCCTTGCGGGTTGCAGCACCCCGGATTTGCCAAGGCTTACTTGAAATGAACGACCGGATGTGGGGCGGGTCTGCCATGCAGCGGCACTAAAGCCTGAGGAAGGGCGCTGTTGTTAACCAATCAGGGGCGGGGGGAAGGTTCTTTGGCCATCCCGACGCACCGCGCATCCTGTTTGCGTTCTATTGTCACGAAAACGGCCCGCGCAGAGGCGCGACCACGCGGGCGCGTGCGCGGGTGTTATGGGACGGGCAGTGGCGAGCCTACCTTTGGATCGCCCTTTCATCAGCCGCGCTTATCGCTTTGATCAGTATATTCAACTTATTCCGATGGAAGAACTCTGCTAAACCTTTTTTCAGAATGTAACGTCAGGGGTGGGAACCATTTGCCCTTCCCCTAAAGGAGAGAGCCATGGACGGTAACGACAGCGCTTCGGGCGGCAAATGCCCGGTCAATCACAGCAAGATCTCGCAGGCTGCGCAGTCCGGGCGCGGCAATCGGGAGTGGTGGCCAAAACAGTTGAACCTGCGGATTTTGCAGCAAAACTCGACCAAGTCGAACCCGATGGATGCCGAGTTTGACTATGGCGCGGCGTTCAAGACGCTGGATCTGGCAGCGGTCAAGGCGGACCTTTACGCCCTGATGACCACCAGTCAGGACTGGTGGCCGGCGGATTGGGGCCATTATGGACCGTTGTTCATCCGCATGGCCTGGCATTCGGCGGGCACCTACCGCACCGGCGACGGGCGGGGCGGGGCAGGCACCGGGACGCAGCGGTTCGCGCCGCTGAATTCCTGGCCGGACAATGGCAACCTGGACAAGGCGCGCCGGCTTTTGTGGCCGATCAAGCAGAAATACGGCAACGCCCTGTCTTGGGCCGATCTGATGATCCTTGCGGGCAATTGCGCGCTGGAGTCGATGGGGTTCAAGACTTTTGGCTTTGGCGGCGGTCGCGCCGATGTCTGGGAGCCGGAGGAAGACATCTATTGGGGGGCGGAGGCTGAGTGGCTGGCCACTTCGGACAAGTCCGGCAGCCGTTATACCGGTGACCGGGAGCTGGAAAGCCCGTTGGCAGCGGTGCAGATGGGTCTGATCTATGTGAACCCCGAAGGCCCCGATGGGCGGCCTGACCCCATCGCCTCGGGTCGTGATATCCGTGAAACCTTTGCCCGGATGGCGATGGATGATGCCGAAACCGTGGCCTTGGTCGCGGGCGGACACACCTTTGGCAAATCGCACGGCGCGGGCGATGCCGCCCTGGTCGGGGTTGAACCCGAAGGGGCTGCCTTGGAAGAAATGGGTCTGGGCTGGAAGAACGCCTTTGGCAGCGGCAAGGGTCTGCACACCATAACGTCGGGGATCGAGGGGGCTTGGAAGCCCAACCCGACCACCTGGGACATGGGCTATTTCAACGTCCTCCTCGGCTATGATTATGAACTTGTCCGCTCCCCCGCGGGTGCGCAGCAATGGGCAGCGGTGAACGTGGCCGAAAAGGACATGATCCCGGATGCGCATGACCCCTTGGTCAAATATCGCCCGATGATGACCACGGCAGATATGGCGATGAAACTGGACCCGATCTATGGCCCGATTTCGCGCGATTTCCACGCCGACCCCGAGAAATTCGCGGATGCCTTTGCGCGCGCATGGTTCAAACTGACCCACCGCGATATGGGGCCGAAGGTGCTGTATCTGGGGCCGGAAGTGCCGTCCGAGGATCT
>JANNBI010000252.1:0-2526 GCA_031385345.1 Paracoccaceae bacterium
AGCTTCCGACAATGAGTTTCAAAGTTTCATGATGAACACTGCGCCACTGATTGCCGATGGGCAGAAATTCCCGCAAAAAACCGCAAATTGTTTCCACAACCCGCCCTATCCCCGCCCTAACTCCTGCCGCAACCCGGCCAAGTTTCGGGACATCGGCCCGAAGATTGGGCAGCGCCTTGGGCAAAGGCCCGGCATGGCGCGGGGTCAGGGCTGAGGGAAGCTTGTTGCATCCTTGATTCGTCTGTATGGCAAAGAGGCTTTGCATCGGGCGTCCTTGGTGACACCGCAAGGCTGCGATCTGAACCAAAGGGGCCCCGGGCGGGTTGGACCCCCGGCGGTCTGGCCCAAGTCGGTCTGATTTGAAGCAAGGCAATAGGGCCAGGACGGGTGAAACGGCAGAGCAGATGGACATGAACACTTCCCTGGACATTTACACCAGCCATTTCGGCCTGACCGAGCGCCCCTTCTCTTTGGTGCCCGATCCGGGATTTCTGTATTGGTCGGCGGTGCATAAGCGCGCCTTCACGATGCTGGAATATGGCATCATGACCCGCGCCCCCATCACCTTGATCACCGGAGAGGTCGGCGCGGGCAAGACCACGCTGCTGCATCACCTGCTGAAATCGGTGGGTGAGGATGTGCGCGTCGGGCTGGTGTCCAATGCCCACGGCGACCGCGGCGAATTGCTGCGCTGGGTGCTTCTGGCGCTGGCGCAGCCGGCCGGGCCGCAGGAAACCTATGTCGATCTGTTCGGCCGGTTTCAGGCCTTCCTGATTTCGGAATATGCCGCCGGACGCCGGGTGATCCTGATTTTCGACGAGGCGCAGAATCTGAGCCGCGAAAGTCTGGAAGAGCTGCGCATGTTCACCAATATCAATTCCAACAAGGACGAGCTGCTGCAACTGCTGCTGGTCGGCCAGCCGGAATTGCGCGACATCGTGCGCCGGGCCGATATGACGCAGTTTGCGCAGCGCGTCTCGGCGGCGTTTCATCTGTCGGCCATGGATGGGCCGACGGTGCGCGGCTATATCCGGCACCGGCTGATGGTGGCCGGGGCGGTGAATGACATCTTCAGCCCGGCGGCGGCGGATATGGTGCATGACCATACCGGCGGCGTGCCGCGTCTGGTCAACCAATTGTGTGATCTGGCGATGGTCTATGCCTTTACAAAGAACCACAAGCGCGTGGTGCGCCTGACCGTGCAGCAGGTGCTGGAGGATGGCGTGTTCTTTGCCCATCGCCCGCCGCCCGCACCCGAACCGGCCCCCGCTGCCCAATCCGCCGCCCAAACCGCCCCGGCCCCAGACTGGGACGGACCCGCGCCTTTGACCCTGACCAGCCCGGTGTTCCTGCGTTCGCAGGCCCATCAACAGAAAGCAGACTAAGCCGATGGATCTTCGTTTCTACATGTCGTTGTTCCTGCGCCGCCTGCATTGGGTCTTGCTGCTGACCGTGCTGGGATCGGTGGTGGGGATCACGCTGGCGCGGTCCCTGCCCACGGTCTATGTCGCGCGTGCCAAGCTGGTGGTGGAAAGCGAACAGATCCCCGGTGACCTGGCGGCCTCGACGGTGGATGTGCAGGCCACCGAACAATTGTCGATCATCCAGCAGCGTATTCTGGCGCGCGACACCCTGGTCGAGATGGCCAACCGGTTGAAAATCTATGCCCCCCAGCCCGGCGAGACGGCCGAGCGGCTGGATGCGGATGAACTGGTCGAGGATATGCGCAGCCGCATCGCCATCCTGACCACCGGCGGCGCGGTGGCGCGTGGCCCGACCCAAGCCACCCTGGTCGATGTCAGCTTTGAAGCGCCAAGCGCCCTGATGGCCTCGGCGGTGGCCAATGACATCGTGACGCTGATCCTGAAAACCGACGTGGAAATGCGCACCGGCACCGCGCGTCAGACGCTGGAGTTCTTTGAACAGGATGTGGCACGGCTGGACAAGGAATTGTCCGAACGCTCGGCCGCGATCCTGAAGTTCAAAGAGGCCAATGCGCAATCGCTGCCCGACAGTCTGGATTTCCGCCGCAGCCAGCAGGCCGCGGCCCAGGAACGTCTGCTGGCGATGCAGCGGGTGTCGGATGAATTGCAGGACCGCCGCGACCGTCTGGTGCGCGTCCACGAGGCCACCGGCGCTGCCGAGGTCAACCCCCTGCCCCAGCAAACCGCCGAAGAGCGCCAGCTGAACGAATTGCGCAACCAACAGACCACGCAGCTGGCCGTGCTGTCGCCCGAGAACCCCAAGATCAAGCTGCTGGCCAGCCAGATCGCCGCCCTAGAGGCCATCGTTGACGGCCAGAAATCCGAAGGTCAGGTCGATGAGGAAGGCCGCATCCTGTCGGCCTATGAGGTGCAGTTGGCCGATATGGATGGCCAGCTGGAGTATATGGCCACCCAGCGCAAGCAGATCGAGGACGAGATGGCGGCGCTGAAAGCCTCGATCGAGGCGACGCCGGGCAATGCCATCACGCTGGACACCTTGCAGCGCGACTATGACAACAGCCGGATGCAATATGATCAGGCC
>JANNBI010000255.1:0-3506 GCA_031385345.1 Paracoccaceae bacterium
CCCATTTCAGTTGACAGAAGGCGGACGGAACTGTCAAATGATTTTCGAACCAACGGTTCATTTATCAAACCGATGCTGGAGCCGCCGATGCCCTCCCCCGCGCCAGAACTGTCCCTGCAACAAAGGATCGACCTGGCTGCCAAGGCCCTGGTCGCGCCGGGCCGCCTGCTGATTGACGGCCTTTGGATTGAGGGTCAGGATGGTGAGACGCCGGTGATCTCGCCGCTGACCGGCAAGGTGCTGACCACGCTGTCGCAATCCTCGGCCGCGGATGTTGACCGCGCCGTCGCCTCGGCCCGCCGCGCCTTTGACGACGGCCGCTGGCGCGCCTTGCCCCCTGCCGGTCGCGCCCGGATCCTGCATCGTCTGGCGGATCTGATCGACCAGCACGCGCTGGATCTTGCCGTTCTGGGCGTGCGCGACAACGGCACCGAAATATCGATGGCGCTAAAGGCCGAACCCGGCTCCGCCGCCGCCACCTTCCGTTACTATGCCGAGGCTATCGACAAGGTTTACGGCCAGATCGCCCCCACCACCGACACCATCCTGGCCCTGATCCACCGCGACCCGGTCGGCGTCGTCGCTGCCATCGTGCCGTGGAATTTTCCGCTGATGATCGGTGCCTGGAAAATCGCCCCGGCTCTGGCTGCCGGCAATTCCGTCGTTCTCAAACCCGCCGAAAGTGCCTCGCTTAGTCTGCTGAAACTGGCCGACCTTGCCCTTCAGGCCGGCGTTCCCCCCGGCGTGTTCAACGTTGTCCCCGGACCGGGCCATATCACTGGTCAAGCGCTTTCCCTGTCGATGGAGGTGGATGTTCTGGCCTTCACCGGCTCCGGTGCCACCGGGCGTCGTCTGCTTCAAGCCTCCGCGCAATCCAACCTCAAACGCTGCTATCTGGAACTGGGCGGCAAATCCCCAAACATCATCTTTGCCGATGCCCCGGATCTGGGCGCGGCCGCCCGCAGCGCCGCCACTGCCATCTTTCGCAATGCCGGTCAGGTCTGCGTCGCCGGTTCGCGGCTGCTGGTGCAGGACGATGTCGCGGATGAGGTGATCGCCGCCCTGCTGGCCGCCACCCATGCCCTGACGCGCGGCGACCCGCTGGATCTGTCCACCCAGATCGGCGCGGTCCATTCCGCCGAACAACTCTCCGCCAATCTGGATTTCGTGGCACAGGCCCAGACCGAAGGGGCGACCATCGCCACCGGCGGCGCGCGCGACCTTGTCGACAGCGGCGGCTTTTTCATGCAGCCCACCGTGGTCACCGGCGTCAAACCCACGGACCGTCTGTTCCAGCACGAGGTGTTCGGTCCCGTCCTTGCCGTCACCCGCTTCAAGGACGAGGCCGAGGCCCTGCTTCTGGCTAATGCCACCAGCTTTGGCCTCGCCTCCGGGGTCTGGACGGCGAACCTGTCGCGCGCGCACCGCATGATCCGTGGACTGCGCGCCGGGGTGGTGCATGTGAACACCTATGGCGGGTCCGACAACACCGTGCCCTTGGGCGGGGTCAAGCAATCCGGAAATGGACAGGACAAATCCCTGCATGCGCTGGACAAATACACCAACCTCAAAACCGCCTGGATTCAGCTCTGACGCCTTCAATGTGGTTCAAATATTCCTACGGGGGAAGGTTGCGTTCGCCAGAACGCGGCCTCGGGGGTGTGAAACCCCCGCTGCGCGCCACAGCCCGGGGTCGCGCAACAGGAAAGGAACGTTCTGATGGGTAACCGGATCTTAGTCGTCGGCACCTACGACACCAAGGGTGACGAGCTGACCTATCTCGCGTCGGTCATCCTCGCGCAGGGGGGGCAGGTCATGACCATGGATGTCTCGGTTCTGGGCGATCCTGCCACCCCCACCGATCTGTCAAAACATGATGTGGCCGCGGCGGCGGGAAATACCATCGCCAGTGCCATCGCGGCAAATGACGAAAATATCGCCATGCAGATCATGGCGCGCGGGGCCGCCGCGCTTGCGGCACAGGCGCATCGTGAAGGGCGGTTTGATGGGGTTCTGGTGCTGGGTGGCACGATGGGCACCGATCTGGCGCTGGATCTGTGCGCGGCCCTGCCGCTCGGCGTGCCGAAATACGTCGTCTCCACCGTCAGTTTTTCCCCGATGATCCCACCCGACCGTCTGGCCGCCGATATTCAGATGATCCTGTGGGCGGGGGGTCTGTACGGGTTGAACTCGGTCTGCAAGGCCAGTCTGTCGCAGGCCGCCGGTGCAGTTCTGGGGGCCGCGCGCGCGGCAGAGCCTCGGCGTCGCGACCGGCCCCTGATCGGCATGACCTCGTTTGGCAAGACCGTGCTGCGCTACATGACCACGCTGAAACCGGCGATTGAGGCGAGAGGTTTTGAAGTCGCGGTGTTTCACGCCACCGGCATGGGCGGCCGCGCCTTCGAATCGCTGGCGGCGCAGGGGGCTTTTGCAGCTGTGATGGATTTCGCCCCGCAAGAGGTGGGCAACCACCTGTTTGGCTCTGCCATCAGTGCCGGGGCGGACCGGATGACTGCGGCCGGGGCGACGGGCATCCCGCAGATGGTGTCGATCGGCTGCTGCGATCTGGTCGATCTGGTCGGCTGGCAACCCCTGCCGCAGCGGTTCCAGGATCGCCCGGCCCATGCCCATAACCGCCTGCTGACCTCGGTCGTCTTGACTGCCCAGGAACGCCGTGAGGTCGCGCGCGCACTTTGTGCCAAACTTTCCGGCGCCAAGGGTCCGGTCGTGGTCTTTTTGCCGGAACAGGGTGGCAATGATTGGGACCGCCCCGGCGGACCCTTGGCTGACCCCGGGGCGCTGGCCGCTTTTTGCGATCAGATGCGTCAGTCCTGCCCGCCGAATGTCGACCTGATCACCCTGTCCGCCCACATCAACGACTCCGCTTTCCACGATGCCGTGCTGGCGCGGTTTGACGCCTGGCTGGCCGATGGCACCCTGCCGCGGCCCGAAGCGGGCCAGATTCAATGATCTTGGGGGGTATTTAAAGCCCTGATGACCCCGCTCGGCCACACGGAACTTGTTCGAGAACAATTTACCTTTGTTAACCTTCCTACCACCCGCCCGGATCAGGACAAAACCGCCAAAAGATCCATCGCGGTGATCTGGTCGAACTGCACATGGGTCTGCATCGCGGCTTCGGCTGCCGATGAATCCCGAGCGGTGATCAGGCCCAGAATCCGGCGGTGGTCGGCGGCAGAGGTGGCGATGGCCCCCGAATAGCGGTAGCGCGCTCGATAGTAGGCCAGCAGCTTGCGGGCGTTGGTCTTTATCAACTCGGTCAGAAAGGGGTTTCCGGCGGCGATGGCGACCTGTTCGTGAAAGCGCAGGTTCAGCTGGTAATAGGCATCAGGCTCGGCGTCGCCCTTGGTCGCGGCATGGGTTTCGCAGGCCCGCACGATCTGTTCCAGCCCCGCAGCCCCAGACACCGACAGACGCCGCGCTGCCAGCCCGGCCGCCTGACCCTCCAGCTTGGCGTGAACTTCCAGGATGGCCAGAAACTCCTC
>JANNBI010000291.1:0-5704 GCA_031385345.1 Paracoccaceae bacterium
GGTGTAAAGCATCGACAGATCGGCGGCCACGTCCGGGGGCAGCCAACCCTTCCCCGCCAAAGCCTTCAGCGCGCCAAGCGTCGTGCGGTCGCGCAGATCCGGGTCGCGCCCACCGGCGATCAACTGCCGGGTCTGGGTGAAAAACTCAATCTCGCGGATGCCGCCCTGCCCCAGTTTCATATTGTGCCCTTCGACCGTCAGCGGACGGTTCAGGCCACGGTGGTCGCGAATGCGCAGGCGCATGTCATGGGCGTCCTGAATGGCAGCAAAGTCGAGGTGTTTGCGCCAGACAAAGGGCGTCAGGGTTTTCAGGAACCGCGCGCCCGCGGCCAGATCGCCGCCGCAGGGCCGGGCCTTGATATAGGCCGCGCGTTCCCACGTGCGGCCCTGCGCCTCATAATAGGTTTCGGCGGCCGCCATTGACAGGCAGACCGGCATGACCGCCGCATCGGGACGCAGACGCAGATCGGTGCGAAACACATAGCCTTCCGCCGTGATGTCCGACAGGATCGCCGTCATCTTGCGGGTAACGCGGATGAAGGCGGTGCGGGCCTCGTGCCAGTCGTCGCCATAGCGGTCCTGATCAAACAGGCAGATCAGGTCGATAT
This sequence comes from Paracoccaceae bacterium, assembly GCA_031385345.1. Lineage (GTDB taxonomy): Bacteria > Pseudomonadota > Alphaproteobacteria > Rhodobacterales > Rhodobacteraceae > CAIYZT01. Next base: position 609 of record JANNBI010000291.1, read on the forward strand.
CCGAGGAATAGTTCAGTTCAAACGCGCCCATCTTGCCCATGGCCAGCACGACCATTCCGCCCGCCGTGGCGCTGTCATCGGGGGTGGCGCCGGGAAGTTTGCCGCGCCGGATTTCATCCGCGACCAAGGTTTTCAGAGTCAGATCAACGGCCCGGTCGGCAAGGGCAGTCAGCGCACCGGTGACCTCATGCAGATCCCAGACCCCGCCCAGATCGCACAGCGCGGTCAAAAGTGCGGTGCGGCCCTTGGCGCGGCGCAGGGCGCTGGCCAGCTGGTCGGGGGCGGCAAGGGTCAGGTCGGCGTGGATCTGTGTCAGGCTGTCCTGCGGTGGGGTAGCGAGGGCTTTGGTCAGCCAAGCCACATTCCGCAGGATCAGGGATTTGAGGTAAGGGGCGCAGCCCGCCGTGCCCGCGATCAGCGCGGCGGCGGCGGGATCAAGACCCGGCAATTGCCGCAGGGTGTCGGCCCCGGCGGCGGCGTCATAAGCGATGGGGTGGCGGGTGATGCGCGCGGCAAGGGTCATGGGCATGATGATGCGGCGGCGGGCGGGCGGGGTCAATTGCGGATGAGTTTCGGGGGACTGTCGAGGGAAGAAACAGATGGGGCGCTGCCCCAAGCCGGTTTGTGCCAAACCGGCTTTCCCCGGGAATATTTGGGTCAAAGTGAAGGGGCAAGAGCGCGCGCAGATCAGGGGGGAGTGACGGGATCGCTGCGCATTTTGGGGGCAGGATGGTGGCCGGTTGCATCGCAATCCTGGCGGCGATGCCACGGGGTCTGGGCAGGGCGAAAGCGAGGGTTGTGACCCAACCAGCGCCAGTCTGCGCGCCGATTTGGCGTCAGGTGCCCTCCCTCAGGTCTTTTTGCCTTCCAGAAACGGCACTTCGAACACCTTGCGGTGCATCACCGGGCCGTGGCCGAAATAATCGCCCTCGCCAAAACACTCGCCATGATCGGCGGCGACGATGAAATGCGTCCCCTTCGGGGCCTTGTCGATCAGCGCGCCCAGCACATCATCGACATATTCAACGCAGCGGATCTGCTGTTCGTGCAGCGCCACCATCTCGGGCTTGGTGAAAAAGGTCTTTTCCTCGCGCCCGTTGTCGTCTGACCGCTGGATCGCCGCATCCATGCCCTTGATCACGCCATGCACCCCTGAAATGCGCGGCAATTGTTCGTCTTTCAGCATATAGGGGTAATGCGTCTCGCCAAGGTTCAGGAAATGATAGCTGGGCTGGTCGGCGGAAAAGCTGGCCTCGGCCACCATGCCTTTGAAATCGTTGTGATCCATCATCAGTTTGTAGCTGTCGAAGAATTTGTTGAAGCCGGTCATCGGGTTCAACACCGGCATCGACACCCGGCCATTGGTGCGAAAACCGTTGGCCTTCAGCACTTTGGCCAGACTGAGTTCCGGCACAAAGCTTTTGAAAGACAGATCCGGCACCCCGATCCGGCCCATCCACAGCGCGTATTCCTGCTTGTACACTTCAGAGGCGAGGACTTTTTTCGGCGCCTTGTGCGCCACCTGCCCCAGAAAAATCGAATGATGCGAGGGCGCGGTCCAGGAGGCATAGGAATAGCGCCGCTCTCCTTTGCCCAGACGATCCATATTCGGGGTCTTGGCGCGGCGGTAGCTGTCAAAGCGGCAGCTGTCCATGATGATATAGACAAGATCATTGGGCATGAAAGGACGGTCCTAGAAGATCGTTGCCGCCCGAAAACCACCGGGGCGCGTCGGCGGCAATCCGCCGTCCTTCGGGGGGATTTGTCAAGTCTGCTGTGGGGGCTGGGGCGGGGTTAAGCAACCGGCGCGGGTGCCATTGCCTGCGAAATGGGCGAAGCCATGGCAATCGGGCCGTCTGAACCCCGTCCGTTCGCCTAATGTAAAATAGTTTAACATGACCCTTGAAAGCCGGCTGGACAGGGTCCATCTCTCGGTATGTGAAAGACTTTAACTTAACCAACAAACCGGGAGTGACCGCCAATGATGACCCCTTCTGCCCCTGCCGCCCAAGCCCGTGGACTTGGCGGATTTCTGACCCGATCCGAGTCCTGGCTGGACAGCAAGGGCCGTGGCGCCTGGATCGCGGCCACCGTTCTGGGCTTCATCTTTTTCTGGCCGGTCGGCCTGGCCCTGGCCTTCTACATGACCTTCACCCATCGCTGGAGCAAATCAATGTTCGGATCGTCCTGCCGCAAAGAGCGCAATCAAATGTCGGGCCATGATGGCCACCATCGCGGCCACTGGGGCCACCACCACAACGCTTACCGCAGTTCGGGCAACGTGGCCTTTGACGCCTACAAGGCCGAAACCCTGCGCCGTCTGGAAGAAGAGCAGATCGCGTTTGAAACCTTCCTTGACCGTCTGCGCGCCGCCAAGGACAAGACCGAGTTCGACAACTTCATGGATGACCGCGCCCGCGCCGCGCCGGATGTGGCCGAAATCCCCGGCACCAGTGCTGTGGCGGCCACCGGCCCGGTGCCGCAAAGCTACTAAGACACGCTTAGCCGTCAAAACCCCGTCCAAGGCGCTGCCTTGGGCGGGGATTTTCGTTGCAAAGGCAGGAAAGGCTTGGCGACGGGGCGCGGCCTTGCTAACGTCCAAGGCGAACGTTCCCGCCCTTTTGTCGAAAGCCCGCGCTTAACGCCCGATAAACCCATGCGTCACACCCTTCCCATCGCCCCGCAGTTCTATGTCACGGCCCCGCAGCCCTGCCCCTATCTTGAGGGCCGGATGGAACGGAAATTGTTCACCGCCTTGCAGGGCGAACATGCGCAAAAGTTGAATGACTCGCTGTCGAAGCAGGGGTTCCGGCGGTCCCAGAACGTGCTGTACCGCCCATCTTGCGCCGAATGTTCGGCCTGCCTGTCCGCCCGCATCCGCGTGGCCGATTTCACTCCGAACCGCACGCAACGCCGCATCCTGAAAAACGCCGCCAACCTGCGCCGCAATGCCACCAGCCCCTGGGCGACCGAGGATCAGTTTCAACTGTTCCGCCGCTATCTGGATGCGCGCCACGCTGATGGCGGCATGGCCGACATGGATGTGTTCGAATTTGCCGCGATGATCGAGGAAACTCCGGTGCGGTCCCGCGTGGTGGAATATTCGCGCGCACCTTTGGCCGGGGAGCGTGGCCGCCCCCTGGCCGCCGTCAGCCTGACCGATGTGTTCGACGACGGGTTAAGCATGGTTTACAGCTTTTACGACCCCGACCTGACCGAGGCGTCGCTGGGCACCTTCGCCATCCTTGACCACATCGAAATCGCGCGTGAGGCCGGGTTGCCCTATGTCTATCTGGGCTATTGGGTGCCGGGCAGCCGCAAGATGGGCTATAAGGCCAGCTTTTCCGCGTTAGAGATTTACAAGGGCGGGGCTTGGGTGCCGATTGGCGACCCCAAAGATCACTCGTCCGAACTGCATCCCCTGTCGGTCGATCCGATTTCCGAACAGGTGGCGCGCATCAACCTGCCCGAGGGACGCACCCCGCGCAGCGATCCGGTGTGACCCGGGAAGTTAGAACCGGGGCCGTTCTGGGCCTTATCAGCCTGATCGTGCCAGACTATGACGCCGGTATCGCTTTTTTCTGCGGCAAGCTGGGCTTTTCCCTGACCGCCGATCTGGATCAGGGCAACAAGCGCTGGGTCACGGTGCAGCCACCGGGTGGCAGTGCGCAGATCGTGCTGGCCCGGGCCGAAGGTGCGCAGGCGGCCATGATCGGCCAACAGGGCGCGGGCCGGGTCTGGCTGTTCCTGCAAACCGATGATTTCGCCCGCGATCATGCGGCCATGCTGGCGCAGGGCATCGAATTTGAAGAAACCCCACGCGATGAACCCTACGGCATCGTCGCGGTCTGGCGCGACGACTTCGGCAACCGCTGGGATCTGGTGCAGTTTCGCGACGGGACTTGACGGCGGCAGTTCCGACTCGGGGGCAAGCGTATTTTTCCCAAACCCCTGACAGTTAATTTGCGAAAGTTACGCACGACCGCCTGAAATCGCAAGAAAAGTACAAAAATCATCGCCCCTGCGACATAATTCCATTGTTTTTGCGGTTGACGCCCCCCGACGCCCCCCCTAATGTCGCCGCCGATGGCCTTGATTTGGGGCCAATGGGGACAGCGATGCTGGAACTTGTCGTAATTCTAAGGAAAAGGCGCATGGGCCGGTAACGGTTTTCCTGACAGGAACCATGCGCCCCCGACTGACCACCGGGGGCTTTTTCATATCTGACACAGGGGCCGGACTGGCCAAGAAGGACGAAGCGGAATGACCAAGCAGATGAGCGGCGCGCGGATGGTGGTTCAGGCCCTGATAGATCAGGGGGTCGAGGTGGTCTTTGGCTATCCCGGCGGGGCGGTTCTGCCGATCTATGACGAGATTTTTCAGCAAAACGAGATCCGCCATGTGCTGGTGCGCCATGAACAAGGCGCGGTCCATATGGCCGAAGGCTATGCGCGGTCCACCGGCAAGGTCGGCGTGGCGCTGGTCACCTCTGGTCCCGGGGCCACCAATGCGGTGACCGGCCTGACCGATGCGCTGATGGATTCTATCCCGATCCTCGTGATCTCGGGTCAGGTGCCGACCTTCATGATCGGAACCGATGGCTTTCAAGAGGCCGATACCGTCGGCATCACCCGCCCCTGCACCAAGATGAACTGGCTGGTGAAGGACACCAACCGGCTGGCGGAAACCATTCATCAGGCGTTCCATGTGTCCCGCTCGGGTCGTCCCGGCCCCGTGCTGGTGGATATTCCCAAGGATGTGCAATTTGCGATGGGCGAATATACCCCGATGCAAAAGGCCAAAACCGACCATTACCAACCCCGCGTCAAGGGCGACGAGGCGGCGATCACCCGCATGGTCGAAATGATGGAAACCGCCGAACGGCCACTGTTTTACACTGGCGGCGGCGTGGTGAACTCTGGCCCCGAAGCCAGCCGTCTGCTGCGCGAATTTGTGGCGACAACCGGCTTTCCCGTCACCTCGACCCTGATGGGTCTGGGGTCTTATCCGGCCAGCGGCAAGGCCTGGCTCGGGATGCTGGGCATGCATGGTCTGTACGAGGCCAATCTGGCGATGCATGGCTGCGATCTGATGCT
>JANNBI010000329.1:0-17990 GCA_031385345.1 Paracoccaceae bacterium
TTCATCCGTTTCAGGCTGGCAGCCGCTGCCCCGCCTGCCGGTCCCCGCGTGTCCTCATCCACCCCGAGTTGACCCAGCTTTCCATCGCCCACATGGATTGCGACGCCTTTTATGCCAGCGTCGAAAAGCGCGACAACCCCACCCTGCGCGACCACCCCGTCATCGTCGGCGGCGGCACCCGCGGCGTCGTCTCCACCTGCTGCTACCTCGCCCGCATCGCCGGTGTCCGCTCTGCCATGCCGATGTTTCAGGCCCTCAAACTCTGCCCCGACGCCGTGGTCGTCAAACCCCGCATGGCCGCCTACGTCGAGGCCTCGCGGGCGATCCGCGCGATGATGGAAACCCTGACCCCCGCCATCGAACCCCTGTCGCTGGACGAGGCTTTTCTGGATCTGACCGGCACCGAACGCCTGCACGGCGCGCCCCCCGCCACGCTGCTGGCCCGCCTGACCCGGGATATGGAGGTTCAGTTGGGCCTGACAGGCTCGGTCGGCCTGTCGCACAACAAGTTCCTCGCCAAGATCGCTTCGGACCTGGACAAGCCGCGCGGTTTTTCCGTGGTGGGCCGGGCCGAAACCGCCGATGTCCTGCGCCGCAAACCGGTCCGCATCATCTGGGGGGTCGGCACCGCCACCCAAGCCGCGTTGGATCAGGCCGGCATCCGCAGTATTGCGGACCTTCTGCGCTGGGACCGCGCCGATCTGTCCGCCCGCTTTGGCCAGATGGGAGAGCGGCTGTATTCTCTGGCGCGGGGTCAGGATTTTCGGCGGGTGAACCGGGACGAGCGGCTGAAATCCATCTCGAAAGAGACAACGTTTTTTGAGGATACCTCGGACCCGGACCTGCTGGACGGCCATATCTGGCGGCTTTCGGAACAGGTGGCTGACCGCGCCAAGGCCAAGCATCTGGCGGGCCGCACCGTCACATTGAAACTAAAGCGCGGTGATTTTCAGCTGTTGACGCGGCGCCATAGCCTGACCGATCCAACCCAGTTGACCGACCGGATTTACCGCGCAGCGCGCGATCTTTACGCTTTGGCAGGACATCGCGGGCCATTTCGGCTGATCGGGGTCGGGATATCTGATCTGGCTCCGGAAGATCAGGCCGATCTGTCGCGCGATCTTCTGGACCCACAGGCCACCAAACGCGCCGCGGCAGAGCGGGCTTCTGATGCGATCCGGCTGAAATTTGGCCCCGATGCGATCATCAAGGGGCGGGCGTTGAAATCTTGAAGGTGGCGGCGGGCCTTTGATGCTTGACAGGGAATCCCGGATGGACCGAGGTGTCAAAGCGGAACATCGGCGGGTGTCAGGGATAAATGCTGAACAGGGTCAACAGGTTGGTGGCGTATCTGCGGACTTACGGGCTGCGGTCGGCACTGGGCCGCGTGCGAAATATAGGCTTTGGCGCCGCCGTCAATCAGCTTGCCTCTTTGCAGAGGGTGACGACGACGATCCCAGAACGCGATCTTACTACATTGCCAGCGATGGAGGGGCGGTCGGTCGGGGACAGCATCCAATATCTTTCCGAAACCCTGACCGATTACGCCTATGCCGAAGCGCCCGGCCCGATGCCGGACCGGCTTTTTGTGCTGCATCTGGAACAGGCGCAGGTGTTTCCCGCCTCGGTTCTGATGCGCCCCTTCACCGGGCCGCCCGCCAACCCTCTGCCGCACAATCTGCGCTATGGATCGGGCAATCTGGTTTTGACGCAAGCCAATGAAATGCTGGCCGAAAGTCTGACTCACCGGATCGTGGTGCCGGAAAGGCTGACGCTGCTGGCACCCGGTCTTTGGCAAGGCAGCCTGCCTAAATCGAAGGTATATGAGGACCGGCCGCATGTCCTGTTGGACCTGTGCAGCGCGCATTTCGGCCATGCCTTGCTGGACACCCCGGCGCGCCTTTGGGCGCTGGAGGAGCCGGGTTTGTTGCCTGACCGGCCTTGGAACTTTGTGGGCTTTCGGGTGCAGGGTCTGGCCAAGGCCCCGACGCGCTGGCCGGGGTTTCTACATGACATCCTGTCGGCGCTGGACATTGATCCGGTCAAGATCTGGTTTCCGGACCGCGCGGTGCAGTTCCGATCGCTTTACATCCCCCGGCGAGTGTCGCCCTTTGGGCCGGGGGGTATTGGGACTGCGTATTTTCGCACCATGCGGCGGATTGGCGGCCGGATTTTGCAGAAATCTGCGGCGTCGCCCGATCCAGCGCCCGGCCCGGACCGGATTTACCTGTCGCGTCGCAGGTTGCGCACCGATCCCCGGCGCATTCTGGACACGGGAGAGGATCGGCTGGAGGCGCTGTTTGCCGCGCGTGGTTTCGCGATTGTCCACCCGCAAGAGCATCCCTTGGCCGATCAGATCCGGATGATCCGGGCTGCCAATCTGGTGGCGGGAACGGTCGGATCCCAACTGCATCTGACGGTTTTCTGTGACCGGCCAAATGTCCGGCTGTTCCGGATCGTGCCGTCTTTTTTCAACTATGACATCGACCAGAAGATCATGGACGGCGTGGCAGGCGATTTGCGGACCTATGTTGTGCCATCGCAGCCTCAAAAAGGGGCCAGTCAAAGCGAATCGCCCTGGCGGATTGTCGGGGCAGAGTTTGACGGGATTGCCCGGGCGGTCGATGATTGGATGGCACAGGCGTAGCGCTTACTCTGCCGCCAGCGCCACGCCGCCCGGACGGCCCACATCCGCGATCTGGGCCAGAACTGTGGTTATCACGGCGCGAAAGGCGGTGAAGTTGCGACCGCGTTCGACCGTCGCCTCGTCCATGTACAAGGACCGGTCGATTTCGACCTGCACCACATGGCGACGGGCAGACGGGCGGCCATAACTTTGCGCGATGAAGGCGCCGGCGAAGGGGGTGTTGCGCGCGACGCGCAGGCCGACATCGCGGAAGGCCGATTCGATGGCGTCCATCACATGCCCGCCTGCCGCCGCGCCAAACCGGTCGCCCAGCACCACGTCGGGGCGCAGGGTGCCGGGTCGGGTGTGGGTTTCGATGGCCTCATGCGGCATGGAATGGCAATCGACCAGAATCGCCTCACCGAACTGGGTGGCGGTGGATTCGATCAAGTCGCGTAAGGCATTGTGATAGGGATACCAATGCGCGCGCAGTCGCGCTTCGGCTTCGACAAGGGGCAGTTTGCCGCGATAGATCTGCCGCCCGCCCGACACGACGCGGGGAATCACCCCGATGCCAGAGGAAACGCGCGGGTTGTGGGGCACGCGCTGAATGCCGTCGATCAAGGCGGGGTCCAACTCGTCCGGGGCGCGGTTCAGGTCCAGAAAGGCGCGTGGCACATCCGCCAGCAGCAGCGCAGCACCAATGGCCGGGGCGGCGGAGAACAATTCGTCCACATAGGCATCTTCCGAAGATCGCAGCGCCCGCGAATCCAGCACGCTTTGCGCCAGAAAATCGGGCGAATAGTCCCGCCCGGAATGGGGCGAGGCAAAGATCACCGATGTGGCCTGCACTTTGGGGCGCATCAGGCGATAGCTCGTCAGATCCATCCTGCCCTTCCCTTCATGCCCTCACTATAGAAGCAAAAGCTGTCGCGCTGAAACCCCTTGAAAGCGCCAAGGCTTCTGAGTATGACGCCCAGACCGACGCGGTTCCGCCCGCGTCCTTTTTGTTAAGGACGCAGGCAGCACCCCTTAGGCAGCGTGGGCGGTTAGCTCAGCGGTAGAGCACTACGTTGACATCGTAGTGGCCACTGGTTCGATCCCAGTACCGCCCACCATTCGCCGCCACCCCGCAAAGGGTGGCAAAAGTTTTCAAATGGCGCGTGATGCGCCGCGAACGAAAAGGAGATGACCATGAAGGTTGCAAACTCGCTCCGCTCGCTGAAGACGCGTCACCGCGATTGCCAAGTCGTGCGCCGTAAAGGCCGCGTCTATGTGATCAACAAGACGCAAAAGCGCTACAAGGCCCGTCAGGGTTGAGCCGCTTTCAGCAAGCTTGATGGGCCGCCAAGGGTAACCTTCGGCGGCTTTTTCATGTCCCGGAAACCTCTGTTTCCCCCAAACCTTGCTTTCCTGCAAATGAGGTCTGCCATGCACCCCAATCCCGCCTTTCGTCAGGATCCTGCCGCCACGCATCTGGCCATGGCGGCCGCGCGCGGGTTTGGCACCTTGTCGGTGAACGGGGCGGCGGGACCGCTGATGGCGCATATCCCGTTTATTCTGGCCGAAAACGGCGGTTTTGCCGATATTCATCTGGCGCGGTCCAACGCCATTGCCCGCACCGATCTGCCCGCCCCGGCGGTTTTGGCGGTGCTTGGACCGGACGCCTATATCTCGCCTGATTGGTATGGAGTCGCGGATCAGGTACCGACCTGGAACTATGTGGCGGTGCATCTGCGCGGCATTCTGACGCCGCTGCCCGCCGACACTCTGGAACCGATGGTCGAGGATCTGTCCGAGATTTTTGAAACCCGGCTGATGCCGAAACCGGTCTGGACCACGGCCAAGATGGGCGAGGGCGTGATGGATCGGATGATGCGGATGATCCTGCCGTTTCGGCTGACGATTTCGGCAGTTGAAGGGACGCGAAAACTGAACCAGAACAAAAGCGCGCAAGCCCGCGCCGGGGTGATCCGCGCGCTGGAGGCTGGCGCTGGCCCGTCGCCCGCCGCCGATCTGGCTCGGCTGATGCGTGATCTGCCCGACGAAGCATAAGGACCATGATGATGCAACTTTACACCTCGCCCACCACGCCCTTTGGCCGCAAGATCGTGGTGCAGATCCACGAATCGGGTCTGGCGGACCGGGTGACGCTGACCGAGGTTGGCGGCACCCCGCTGGCACCGGGCAATCTGCCGCTAAATCGCAACCCCTTGGGCAAGATCCCGGCTTTGGTTCTGGCCGATGGGCAGGCGATCTATGACAGCCGGGTGATCAGCCGCTATCTGGATGATCTGTCGGGGGCGGGTCTGTATCCCAAGGGGCCGGATCTGTGGCCGGTTCTGGTGCTGGAAGCCACGGCGGACGGCATTCTGGATGCCGCCTTGCTGATGGTGTACGAATCGCGCCTGCGTCCCGAGGATCTGCGCTTTGCCCCTTGGGTGGACGGGCAATGGGCCAAGATCGCCCGCGCTCTGGACGCGGTAGAGGCGGGATCTTTGCCCTTGCTGGCCGCACCTTTGTCGATGGCGCAGATCGCGCTGGGGTCGGCTCTGGGATATCTGGATTTCCGGCTGGATGCCCGCGGTTGGCGCGACGGGCGGCCCGGTCTGGCCGCATGGGAGGCGGAATTTGCCCGGCGTCCGACGATGTTGGCCACCGTGCCAAAGGCTTGACCCGCAAAATTTTCATCATCGCCATTGGCCGATCCGTGGGTTTTCAAGACCCCTTTGCCACAAAAGCCGAAATCCGCCCCCCCTGCGCCCGTTTGTCCGCTTTACGGCGCAGATAACCTTGTCTAAAACCCGCCCATCAAGGGCTTGGGAAACCGCTGCCCTTACGTTGCATGTGCCGCTTTGCCCAAGCGGTCTTGGTAGGGAGAAGATCTCGTGTCCCACGCTGACGAAACCGCAGGATCCCGCCGGGATTTCCTGTATTACGCAACCGCCGGGGCCGGCGTTGTTGCGGCCGGTGCCGCCGTATGGCCGCTGGTCAATCAGATGAACCCTTCGGCGGACACCCGCGCGATGGCGTCGATTTTCGTCGATGTCGCGGATGTCGAGGTGGGGACGCAGCTCACCGTAAAATGGCGCGGCAAGCCGGTGTTCATCCGCCGTCGCACCCCCGAAGAAATTGAAGCCGGTCGCGCCGTGGCGCTGGCCGATTTGGTCGATGCAAAATCCGAAAACGCCAACATCGGCGCCGAGGCGGATGCGTCAGACGTTAACCGCACGTTGGACGAAGCCGGCGAGTGGCTGGTGATGATGGGTGTCTGTACCCATCTGGGCTGCGTGCCTTTGGGCAATGCCGGCGATTTCGGCGGCTGGTTCTGCCCCTGCCACGGATCGCATTACGACACGGCGGGCCGCATCCGCAAAGGCCCCGCCCCGCGCAACCTGCCCGTGCCGGTTGCCAAGTTCGAAGACGCCACCACGATCAAGCTGGGATAAGGAGACCACCCATGGCCGGTATTCCGCACGACCATTACGAACCCAAAACGGGTTTCCAGAAATGGCTCCATTCCCGCCTTCCGGTGATGAGCATTGTTTACGACACGCTGATGATCCCCACGCCCAAGAACCTGAACTGGATGTGGATCTGGGGCATCGTGCTGACCTTCTGCCTGGCGCTGCAAATCGTGACCGGCATCGTGCTGGCCATGCATTACACGCCGCATGTCGATCTGGCCTTCGCCTCGGTCGAACATATCATGCGCGATGTGAACGGCGGCTACATGCTGCGCTATCTGCATGCCAACGGCGCATCCCTGTTCTTCTTTGCGGTCTATCTGCACATCTTCCGCGGCCTGTACTATGGCAGCTACAAAGCCCCGCGTGAGGTGACCTGGATCATCGGGATGCTGATCTATCTGGCGATGATGGCGACGGCCTTCATGGGCTATGTTCTGCCCTGGGGTCAGATGTCGTTTTGGGGGGCCACGGTGATCACCGGCTTCTTTGGCGCCATTCCCGGTGTCGGGACTGCGATCCAGACCTGGCTTCTGGGCGGACCGGCGGTGGACAATGCCACGTTGAACCGCTTCTTCTCGCTTCACTATCTGCTGCCCTTCGTGATTGCCGCCTTGGTGGCCGTGCATATCTGGGCCTTCCACACCACGGGCAACAACAACCCGACCGGGGTGGATGTGCGTCGCACCTCCAAGGAAGAGGCCGCCAAAGACACCCTGCCCTTCTGGCCCTATTTCGTGATCAAGGATCTGTTCGCGCTGGGGATCATTCTGGTGGTTTTCTTTGCCATCGTCGGTTTCATGCCGAACTATCTGGGCCACCCCGACAACTACATCGAGGCGAACCCGCTTTCGACCCCGGTCCATATCGTGCCGGAATGGTATTTCCTGCCGTTCTACGCGATCCTGAAGGCCTTTACCGCCGATGTCTGGGCCGTGCAGCTGGTCGAGTTCGTGACTTTCGGCATCGTCGACAGCAAACTGTTCGGCGTGTTGGCGATGTTCGGGGCGATTGCGATCATGGCCTTTGTGCCGTGGCTCGACACCTCCTCGGTCCGCTCGGGGCGCTATCGTCCCAAGTTCAAGGCCTGGTTCTGGCTGCTGGCCATCGACTTTGTGGTGCTGATGTGGGCCGGATCGCAAACCGCGTCCGAGCTGATGTCCTGGATCTCGTTGATCGGGGCCACCTACTGGTTCGGCTATTTCATCGTGATCCTGCCGCTGCTGGGGGTGCTGGAAAAGCCCCTGCCGCAACCGGCAACGATCGAAGAAGACTTCAAGTCGCACTATGTGCCGAACCCGGCCGAGTGAGAGAAAGGAACTGACTGAGATGCTACGTCAAATCGCAATCAGCGCTGTCTCTGCCCTCGTGCTGTCGTCGGGCGCCCTATGGGCCGAAGGTGTCGAAACGCATGTCGAAGACATCGCCTTTTCGTTCGAGGGGCCATTTGGCACCTTTGACGAACTGCAACTGCAACGCGGACTTCAGGTCTTTACCGAGGTCTGCTCGGCCTGCCACGGGTTGAAGTTTGTGCCGCTGCGGTCGCTAGCCGATCCGGGCGGCCCGCATCTGCCCGAAGATCAGGTGCGCGCCTATGCCGCCAACTATACCGCCATCGACAAGGAAACCGGGGAAGAGCGCGACGCGCTGGCCACCGACAACTTCCCCGAAAACACCGGGGCGAACGCGCCGGATCTGTCGCTGATGGCCAAGGCGCGGGCGGGCTTTCACGGCCCCTATGGTCTGGGCATCAACCAGATGTTCAAGGGCATCGGCGGACCGGAGCATATCTATTCCATCCTGACCGGCTATACCGGCGAGGAAAAGGAAGAGGCTGGCACGACCTTCTACCAGAACACCGCGTTTTCGACCGGCTGGATCTCGATGCCGCCACCTTTGATGGATGATCTGATCACCTATCAGGACGGCACCGCGGCCAGCCTGCACCAGATGTCCGAGGACGTGTCGGCCTTTTTGATGTGGACCGCCGAGCCTAAACTGATGGACCGCAAGGACGCCGGGTTCAAGGCGGTGGTGTTCCTGATCCTGCTGACCACGCTGTTGTACTTGACCAACAAGCGGCTGTGGGCGGACGTAAAAGGCAAAAAGCAATCGGCCTGACCTTCGGCTGACGCCATGCACAAACCCCCGCGCCTATTGGCTGCGGGGGTTTTTCTTTGGCCCTACCCCAGATAGTCCCGCAGCGCCGGCGGCGGTTCGGCAAACAGCCGGGCGGTGTCCACCGGCGGATGCGCCACCCTGTCAGCCACCAGCACCGTGCGCCCGGCAAAGCCCTGCACATCCCTTGGGTCATGGCTGACCATGATGACCAGCGCCTTTGTCTCGACCGCGACCTCTTGCACCAGCGCCAGCATTTCAGCGCGCAGGGCCGGGCCAAGGGCGGCAAAGGGTTCGTCCAGCAGCAGCATCGGGCGCGCGCGCAGCAAGGCCCGCGCCAGCGCCGCCCGCCCTTGCTGACCGCCCGACAATTGCCCCGGTTTGCGCGGTCCCAGCCCGGACAGACCTACCCGGTCCAGCGCCACCGCAACCCGGTCACGCACTACCGGGGTCAGATCCAGCCGGGGCGACAGACCCAGCGCCAGATTTTGCAGCAAGGTCAGATGCGGAAACAGGTTCTGGTCCTGAAACAGGATCGTCAATGGCCTATCCCCGGGGCCCACCGCCGCCAGATCCTGCCCTTGCCACAGGATGCGCCCCTGCGACGAGGGCAGAAACCCTGCGATGGCCAGCAGCAGCGTCGATTTCCCCGCCCCGGACGGGCCGATCAGCGCAAGGGTTTCGCCCGGTTGCGCCGACCAGTCGGCCCTTAGGGAGAAGCTGCCCAATTTCAGGTGCAGGGCGTCAAGTGTCAGCATAGCGCGCCCCGCATCGGTCAAGGCCAAGGAACAGGGTGAAGCTGGCGGCCACAAGGATCAGCGCCGCGGCGGCGGCCTGATCCATCCGGTAGGCACCGATCAACTGCTGCACCAGCAGGGGCAGGGTCACGCCACGCTCGCCCGCGAACAGGGTGATGACCCCCAGATCACCCATCGACAGCGCCGCCGCCAGCCCCGCGCCATAGCCCAAGGGCCGCGCCAGCAGGGGCAGGGTGACATGGCGCAACGCGGTGGCGCGCGTCAGGCCCAGCGACCCGGTCAGGCGGGCATAGTTGGCCCGGATCTGTCGCGCACCGGGCAAAAGCAGGCGGTAGACGAAGGGCAAAGACAGAAGCGCGTTGACCAGCAGCGTGACAGCAAGCGCCAGATCTTCGGGCCGCGCAAAGGGGCGCAGGGCCAAGAACAGCCCGGTCCCCAGCACCAGACCCGAGGCGGACAGCGGCAGCATGGCGGCAAAGTCGATCCACCGGCCCCGGCTCTGCGCCGCCGCCAGCGCCAGCGTCAGCGCCGCGACAACCGTCAGCAGCGCCGATCCCAACGCCACCACAACCGACCGCGCCAGCGCGGGCCAGACGCCGCCCGGCAGATCGGCCAACCCGGGCAAGCCCTTTATCAGGGCCGCCAGCAAAGGGGCCAGCAGGAACAGCGCGGCAAGGGTGATCGCCGTCACATCCGCCGCCCTGCGCCAGCCCTTTGGTGCAGGGGCCACGCCGCCCCGTGCCAGCCCGGCCCCGAAAGCCTCGGGCAGGGTCAGGCGCGTGGCGGCAAGCGTCACCAGCGCGCAAAGCCCGAATTGCAGCAGCGCCAGCAGGGCCGCGCGCCCCAGATCGCCGTCAAACCGCAGGGCCTGATAGATCGACAGTTCAAGGGTAGAGGCTTTGGGCCCCCCGCCCAACGTCAGGGAAATCGCGAAACTGGTCAGACAGATCAGGAAAACCGCCACGGCGATGCCGGGGATCTGGGCGCGCAGCATCGGCAGTTCCAGATGGCGGAACTGGGTGGCGGGTGGCATCGACAAGGACTGCGCCAGACGAAACCGCTCTGCCGGAATGGCGTGCCAGCCGTGCAGCAGCATCCGCGTCGCCAAGGGCAGGTTGAAAAACACATTGGCCAGAACGACGCCGTGCAGACCATAGATCGAAAACGGCGGAAGACCTGCGGCGGCAAGGGCGAGATTGACCGGACCAGAGCGGCCAAAGATCGCCAGCAATCCCAGAACCGCCACCACAAACGGCAAGGCAAAGGGCGCGGCCATCAGGCCGATCAGCGGGCCGCGCAACGGGAAACGGCGGCGGAACAGCGCGCGGGCCACCGGGATTGCCAAAAGGGCCGACAATCCAGCGGACAGCGCCGCTTGCAGCAGGGTAAAGCGCAAAGCGGCTAAATCGGCCGGGGCCAGCGCCCAACTCTCGGCGCGCGCGGCCAGCATCGCCGCGCTGCCAAAGATCAGCGCGGCGATGCCAAGGGCCAGCCCGATGGCTGGCCAAGGGGTTTTTGGTGTCATTGCGACAGGGCGGCCTGCCATTCCGCAATCGCAGGCGCACGCGCGGCCCCGGCGTCGGCCGAGGACAACAGCAGCGATGTGGCGGGCTGGATCAGCGTCTCAAACCCTGCGGGCAGTCCCGCCGCCGGGGTGTTGGCCGGATACATCCAGTTCGTGGTGATCAGCGCCGCCTGTGCCGGTTCGGACGTGAGGTAAGCCAGAAAGGCATCGGCCAGCGCGGGCTGATCGGTGGCGGCAAGTTTGCCCGCCACCTCGACCTGCAAATAATGGCCTTCGGTGAACAAGGCGGCGGATTTGGTGGCGTCACTTTCCGCGATCAGGTGATAGGCGGGCGAGGTGGTGTAGGACAGGACCATATCCGCCTCACCCGCCAGAAACATGTTGTACGCCTCGGACCAGCCGGGGGTGACGGTGACGATATTATCGGCCAGATCGGCCCAGATCTGCGGTGCGGCGTCGCCGTAAGCCGCCTTGATCCACATCACCAGCCCCAGTCCCGGGGTCGATGACCGGGGATCCTGAATCAGGATTTTCAGGTCAGACGCGGCCAGTTCCGCGAAGGAGGTCGGCGGAGTGGTCAGTTTGGTGTTGTCATAGACCATTGCAAACCAGCCCCAGTCAAAGGCGACGAAATTGGGGTCGGCAAAGGCGACGGGCAGGGTATTTTCAGCGGACGCAACCGGCGCGAACAGGCCGGTGGCACTGGCATCGGCGGTCAGGGTGGTGTCCAGCCCCAGCACGATATCGGCATCGGATTTCGCGCCTTCCAACTTGACCCGCGCAAGAACGGCCGCGCCGTCCCCCGCCGCGACGAATTGCAGATCGCAGGCGCAGGTCGCTTCGAACCCGGCTTCGATGATCGGGCCGGGCCCCCATTCAGGGGTGAAACTGTCATAGGTCAGGACAGTCAAAACAGGCGTTTCAGCCAGCGCCGAAGTGGCGATGGACATAAGGCCCGCAGCGAGGAGGTGGTGGTTCATGGTCTTCTCCAACGTTGCGACGGATTGGTCGGTTCTGGAGACTTCCATGGACCTTCCCTCCGCCGGTATGATCCGGTTCAGGTTCAACGGGTCCGCTTGCGCATCTCAGCCGGTTGGTGGTTTCCGAAGAAACAACCTAAGGCACCCCGAGGTGACGCCGACCATAGGCGAAAGTTTCCGGGGCGCAAGAGCCGAGTTTTGGGGTTTATCGGCGGCGGGGCATGGACTATGGATCAGGCATCATAGGAGCCCTCGCATGAGCCTGAACACCTTCGGACACCTGTTTCGCGTCACGACCTGGGGCGAAAGCCATGGGCCTGCCATCGGGTGTACGGTCGATGGCTGCCCCCCCGGCGTGCGGTTAAGCGAGGCCGATTTGCAACCCTGGCTGGACCGGCGCAAGCCCGGCCAGAACAAATTCACCACCCAGCGCAAGGAAGCCGACGAGGTGCGGATCCTGTCCGGCGTCTTTGCCGGGGTGACGACGGGCACGCCCATTCAGCTGTTCATTGAAAACACCGACCAGCGCAGCAAGGATTACGGCGACATCGCGCAGGCCTTCCGTCCCGGCCATGCCGACATCACCTATCACCAAAAATACGGCGTGCGGGATTACCGCGGCGGCGGGCGCAGTTCCGCACGCGAAACTGCCAGCCGGGTGGCGGCGGGCGGCGTGGCGCGGGCGGTGCTGGCGGCTTTGGTGCCGGACCTGCGGATTTCAGGCTATATGGTGCAGATGGGGCCGCGCAGCATTGACCGCGCCCGGTTTGACGCCGCCCAGATTGACGCAAACCCCTTTTGGTGCCCCGATCCGGTCGCCGCAACGGACTGGGCGGGCTATCTGGATGAATTGCGGCTTGCCCATAACTCGGTCGGGGCGGTGATCGAGGTGACAGCCTCGGGCGTGCCGCCGGGTCTGGGCGCGCCTTTGTATGGCAAGCTGGATTCCGATCTGGCCGCCGCGATGATGTCGATCAACGCCGTCAAAGGGGTTGAAATCGGCGAGGGCATGAATGCGGCCTGTCTGACCGGGGTGGAAAACGCCGACGAAATGCGAATGGGGCCGGATGGGGTGGTGTTTCAGTCCAACCATGCGGGCGGGATTCTTGGCGGCATCAGTTCCGGTCAGGATGTGGTGGTGCGCTTCGCAGTCAAGCCGACGTCGTCGATCCTGACGCCCCGCGCCTCGGTCAATGAGGCGGGGGCAGAGGTCGAAGTGGTGACCAAGGGCCGCCACGACCCCTGTGTCGGCATCCGCGCGGTTCCGGTGGGCGAGGCGATGATGGCCTGCGTTCTGCTGGACCACCTGCTTTTGGACCGGGGGCAGACCGGGGGGTTGCGGGGGCGGATTGGCTGATTGTCTGGCCGGGTCGGGGTGTCCCCCGACCTAGGGGTCAGGACGGCGGTTGCCACATCTCGACATGGTTGCCTTCGGGGTCGATGACGCGGCCAAAGGTGCCGTATTCACCATTGCCGTCCCAATCGGCCCGCGTTTCAACCGACAATCCATCGGCGCGCATGGCGGCGATGATGCTGGCCAGATCGTCCACCCGCATGTTTAGCATGAACTGACGGTCGGCAGGAAAATAGTCGGTATCGGCTTTGAACGGGGCAAAGACTGTCATCCCGGCCTCGGTCTGCCAAGGCGTGCCGCCACCGGGAATGCCGAACCAGCGGTCATACCAGGCCGACAAAGCCTCGGGGTCTTTGGTGCGGAAAAACAGGCCGCCGATGCCGGTTGCGCGGGCCATGCTGGCCTCCATTGAAAAAGGGTTGCCGCTAATGCGACAACCCTAGCAGTCTGCGGCGGTCCGGTAAACCGGAGTGCCGAAATCAGTCGTTGCCGAAATCAGCCGTTGACGGAATCTTTCAGCGACTTGGCGATGGTGAACTTCACCTGCTTGTCGGCGGCTTTGGTCATCTGCTCGCCCGTGGCGGGATTGCGGACCAGACGCTCGGGACGCGCACGGCAGGCGACCTTGCCCAGACCCGGCAGCGTGACCGTGCCGCCATCCGCCACTTCGCGCGTCACGACCGCCGCGATGGCGTCCAGTGCGGCATTGGCGGTTTTCTTGTCCGAACCCATGGCATCGGCCAAAGCGGCCACAAGTTGCGTCTTGGTCATTGGTTTCGACATGTATTTTCCCCTGTTTCGTGCCGCCCAAGGCGGAATGAGTTTGGCCATTTACGGCCTGCGCACCCTGCTAAACAAGGCTTTCAGCTTCAGCGCAAGCATTTTTTGCGCCACGACTCGGCGTAAAGTGGCCCAGCTTCACAAAAACGCGGTTTCTTCAAAGCTGCGCAGTTTGCGGCTGTGGATCCGCTCGATCGGCATGGCGGACAGACGCTCCATCGCGCGGATACCAATTTGTAGATGGCGGGCGACCTGGGTTTTGTAGAAATCCGACGCCATGCCGGGCAGTTTCAACTCGCCGTGCAAGGGTTTGTCGGACACGCACAGCAGCGTGCCGTAGGGAACGCGAAAGCGAAAGCCGTTGGCGGCGATGGTGGCGGATTCCATATCCAGCGCGATGGCGCGCGACTGAGACAGGCGGCGGACCGGGCCGGACTGGTCGCGCAGCTCCCAGTTGCGGTTGTCGATGGTGGCGACGGTGCCGGTCCGCATGATGCGCTTCAACTCATACCCTTCCAACTGCGTGACCTCGGCCACTGCCTCTTCCAGCGCAATCTGGATCTCGGCCAAGGCCGGGATCGGCACCCAGATCGGCAGGTCGTCGTCCAGCACGTGGTCTTCGCGCAGATAGGCATGGGCCAGGCAGAAATCGCCCAAGGATTGCGAATTGCGCAGACCGGCGCAGTGGCCAACCATCAGCCAGGCATGCGGGCGCAGGACGGCGATATGATCGGTGGCGGTCTTGGCATTCGACGGGCCGACGCCAATGTTGACCAAGGTGATGCCGTTACCGTCAGCGCGTTTCAGGTGATAGGTCGGCATCTGCGGCAGCTTGGTCGAGGGCGTGATCACCCCATCCGGCGTGGTGATGATCTGGTTTCCGGTGGCGACAAATTCGGTATAGCCGCGCGCCGGTTCGCCCAAGGCGGCACGGGCATAGGATTCGAACTCTTCGACATAGAACTGATAGTTGGTGAACAGGACATGGTTCTGGAAATGCACCGCATCGGTGGCGGTGTAATGCGACAGGCGCGCCAGCGAATAATCGACGCGCTGCGCGGTGAAGGGGGCCAGCGGATATGATCCGTCAGGATGGTACAGCCGGGTGCCGTTGACGATGTCGTCATTGGTGGTCGCCAGATCCGGGACGTCAAACACATCGCGCAGCGAAAAGTCGAGCGTGCCTTCCTGCGGCACCGAAACCTCGGGCCGGCCAGCAACCGCGAAATGCACCGGGATCGGCGTGTCGGACAGGCCGATCTGCACCGGAACGCGGTGATTTTCCATCAGAAGTTCCAGCTGCTGGATCAGATAGTTGCGGAACAATCCGGGGTTGGTGATCGTGGTGGAATAGACCCCCGGCTTGGCGACATGACCAAAGGCGAGACGGCTGTCGGTTTTGACATGGCTGGTCACGGACAGGCGGATTTCGGGGTAAAAGGCGCGGATACGGCTGGCGGGTTTGCCCTTGGTCACCACCTTGGAAAACTCGTCGATCAGAAAGTCGGTGGCTTGGGTATACAGCGTTTCCAGCGCGGTCACGGCGACGGCGGCGTCGGTGAACATCTGCGACGGAGTGAAGGGTGGCGTCAGATAGGAAGTCGGGTCGTCTTGCATCATTTCGTCCATTTTTTGATCGGACATATAAATAGAACCTAAGGCGGGGGCGCAAGTGAAGTCTTGGTGACGCTGCGGCGCGCAGACCTGCGCATGGGGCCTTGCCCTTGGCGTTCGGGGCCAACATATTCGACGGATGAACAGGCTTCTTTCCATCGGTCACGGCTATTCGGCCAGCGCATTGGCGCGGGTTCTGCGGGCGCAGGGCTGGCAGATCACCGGCACGACGCGCGATGCCGGGGGCATGGCTGCGATTGCCGCTACGGGGGTAACGCCGGTTCTATGGGGGCCGCAGGTGGCGCAGGCTATCGCGCAGGCCAGCCATATCCTGATCTCGGTCGCGCCGGACCATCGGGGCGATCCGACGCTGGCGGCATTTGGCGCGGCGCTGGCGGCGGCGCGGCCGGTCTGGGTCGGCTATCTGTCCACGACGGCGGTTTACGGCGATCATGGCGGCGCTTGGGTGGACGAGACGACCGCCCTCACCCCCAGCACCGCGCGTGGGCAGGCGCGGGTGGCGGCCGAGGCGGCCTGGGCGGCGACCGGACTGCCGCTGCATATCTTTCGATTGGCGGGCATCTATGGCCCCGGTCGCGGGCCGTTTGAAAAGGTGCGCGATGGCACGGCGCGGCGGATCCTGAAACCCGGTCAAGTGTTTTCGCGCATCCATGTTGACGATATCGCCGGGGTTCTGGCGGCGTCGATGGCCCGTCCCATGCCCGGGGCGGTCTATAACATCTGCGATGATGACCCAGCACCCCCCGAAGATGTGCTGTCTTATGCCGCGCAGTTGCTGGGCCTGTCCGAGCCGCCCAGCATCCCCTTTGATCAGGCCGAAATGACCGACATGGCGCGCAGTTTTTACGCCGAAAACAAGCGGGTCCGGAACGACCGGATGAAGCGGGATCTGGGCTATGCGTTACAGTTTCCGGATTATCGGGCCGGGCTGCGCGGGTTGCTGGCAGCGGGGCGTTAGGTTTTTTGCCCAATTCCCCAAACCTTTGGCCTGCAGAGAACCCCTTGCCCAAAAGGCGTTCTGCCTAATGGGCAACGTGCCGGAAAAGGCCCCACCGGAGCCTTTTCTGATCGGCCCGGACGCCTACCCTAACGCAAACTCAGTCTTGAAATCGCCGGGCAGGCTGGCCTCCAGAATCTCCAGATCCGGTGAACAATCGGCATAGCGCGCCAGCATCCCCGGCGGCAGGACAAAGGCGTCGCCGGGGGCAAGATCGCGGGGGGGCTGACCCTCGGCTTCCAGCACCATCGAACCTTCCATCACAAAGGTGAAATGGATATCGCTGTCGTGGCGGCTGGCAGGGGGCTGGGCAGAGCCGTCAAACCGCGCCACCTGAATATTCGCCACCCCCTTGGTGCCCGCCGCAATGCCGGTGTCGCGGCAGGTGAACCCCGGAATTCGGAAGGGCTGCCAGACCGCGCCATCCTTGACATGATGCACAAACCTCTGACCGCCCCATTCGCGCGCGGGATCGCCCCGGCCATTGGGCAGGGTGACAACGTGGTCGATCGTGGTGATGTGTTCGGCCGGAACCCCCAGTTCGATCACCTCGATCGCGGCAGAAGCCTCGCAGACGCGGTGGCGGATGCCGGGCGGCTGGATCACGCAGTCGCCGGCATGAAGGCGGATCATGTCGCCCTGATCCTCGTACAGGACATCCACCCAGCCGCGGTAGCAGTAGATCAGTTGAAACCCGACGGTGTGGTAATGCACCATATCGGGCACCGGGCCGCCGTCGGGAATACGGATATGGCTGGCGATCATCGCCCCGCCCAGACGGCTGGGGATCAGGTCGCGGTAATGCATGCCCGCGCGGCCGATTACCCAAGGCGCCTCATCCCGTAGCCGCCGCACGCCGTATTCGTGCAGGGTCGGCGGCTGGATCAGCGGCGCGGTCAGCGGTGCGATTTCGATCACCGTGCCATTGGGGGCGGTCAGATGCGGGCCACCGGGAAACTGCGTCGGATCGTCGGTCAGGATGCGGATCTTGCCCGGCGACACCTGAGCGCCCTTTTCGATCCGCAGGCGCAAGCCGTGGCCGGACAGACTGGCGACCGCTGGGTTGTCGGCGGGAAAGATGGTGTCCAGCCGGAACCCCAAGGTACGGGTGTAAAACGGCAGGTCAGCGCGCAGATCAGTGGTGGGCAGCAAAACCTCGGCAATGGTTTCAGCGGTCATCGGGGGCACCGTTCGGTTGGGGGACAGAGGAGACGACCAGAAAAGTCGCCGGGTCATTTTGGGCCAGATAGGCGTGGGGGTCGCGGGCGTCGAAATAAAGGGCGTCGCCCGGGGCCAGCGTCAGCGGCGCATAGGTGGCGGAATGCACAACCAGATGGCCGGTCAGAACATACAGGAACTCCTCTCCGGCATGGGCGGACAGACCGCCGGTCTGCGCCAGCGTGGTGGCACTGACGCGGTTCACGAAGGGATGCATCGATTTGTGCAAAAGGTCACCCGCCAGAAGCCGGGCGGTCAGGCGTGGGCTGTCAAAGCTGTCGCCCTGATCGGCGCGGGTCACGGTGCGGCTGCCAGGTTGGGCGGGGCTGGGATCGGTGAAGAAGGTCGAGATATCGACCCCCAGTTGCGCCGCCAGCCCGTACAGATGCGGGGCCGAAACTTGGGAATGGCCGGTTTCGATGCGTGACAGGGATGCCTCGGACACGCCGGTTCTGGCGGCAAGGTCGGCCAGCGACAGGCCCTTGGCAAGGCGCTGGGTCCGGATGCGGGGGCCAAGGGGGGGTGTGGTCGT